>NZ_CAJGBM010000008.1:0-113727 GCF_904426495.1 Pseudomonas sp. OF001
CCTCTGGCTCATGCCGCGCAGCAGACCGACCTGGATGTTGGAGCGCTCTTCAATGCTGAGTTCGTAGTAAGACATGGCAACACCGTACCGGAAAGGTCAGGTGTTGCACTCAGTTTTTGCCGCCGCCAAGGCATCATAAAACGAGCTAGCCACCCCACCTCCGAAAAACCCGAAAACCCAAGCGACAAAGACAAGCAGAAATATCCAGACTGGGAAATGTGAGCCATAAAATGAATCAACCATAACTCGACGAAAATTACCCGCATGCATACTATCAATCCTTTCCATAAAAATAAAAAACCAATAGCGCGCCAAGAAAAAACATAAAGCCCCCACACATCACGCCAAGGTCAGCGCCCCACTAAACTTTCATCGACATACTGCTGAATCGGACTGAGAAAGTAGTCGATAACCTTGCGCTTGTCGGTCTTCACCTCCGCCCTGACCGACATCCCCGGCGACAGGGCGATATCATTCTCGCCCACACGGATACGACTTTCATGGATCTGAATCCGTGCGCTATACACCAGCCCGAGACGCTCATCCTCGATGGCATCGTTGGAGATACTACCTAATACGCCAGCGACGTTTGACCAATAACTCTTGAAAAGACTTTCAAAACCTGCATCATCTGTCATCTTAATGGTTCCTTCCGTTTTTTAATATAACGACAATGCATGAAACAAATAGATAGAGTCCAATAAAACTAATTAGAGCCGCACCCAGCCAATCTAGGTTATGAACAATCCCTCTCGCAATTTGTGAAAACTTATTTTTCCCCTCAAAGCCTACCGCCCCTAATCCAACCAGAATCCCGAGGACGGCGAAAATGGAAAAGATCAATCCACCTCCGCTACGGAGCGAGACGAAGCTAAATCCATTTTTCAAGGAAAGTAGAAATATTAATGGCGTCAGAAATAGCGCGACGATCATGACTAGACAGAATATATTATATCTCTCTATATGTCCTTGATAATTGGAGTAAAGCAATTTTATTAAATCAAAAGGCTGAGTAATAAAAGATAGTAACCATCCCAATAAAACACTTGATCCAAACCAAGCCGCCGCTATTGCTGGTAGGTGAATTTTGACTTCCACCCTATTAATTATATTGATTTTGTCTTTGGGGCTCATCGTTCACTTAAACTCTCATTCACGTGTTTTTGTAAAGGACTCAGAAAATATTCGATTACCTTCCGCTTATCCGTTTTCACTTCAGACCTGACCATCATGCCTGGCGATAGCGCGATATGGTTGCCTCCAACCTGGATACTGTTTTCCTTGAGCCGAATCCGCGCGCCGTACACCAGCCCCAGTTTCTCGTCCTCAATGGCATCGTTGGAAACACTGGTCACCACGCCGTGCGCCACCCCGTACTTGGTAAAGGTGAAGGTCTCGACCTCCTGCCTCGGGCGGACGAAGCCGATGTCCTTGTTCTCCAGCATCGCTTCCACTTCCACCGGTGCGTCGCTGGGGACGATCACCATCAGCGGCTGGGCCTCGCTGACCACGCCGCCCTGGGTGTGGATGGCCAGTTGCTGCACGGTGCCGGCGAGGCGTATCGGGCGTTGTGCCCTGGTGGCGATCCAGTTCGGCCAAACATGTGGCCATCTTCAGCGGGTTCTTGAGCAAGCGGCTTCGGCACGGTTGCCAGGCTTTGCAAGCGGGCGGGACTGACCAGGCGGGGCAGACTTGCAGCGAGCGCCTGAGGGACGGCGTTCATTCCTTGTTCGCTCATGGTGCTTCCGTGCATTGTCCGAAGGACTGGATGCGATCCTGCATCCAGTCAGAGGATTCTGGGGGACAGGCGTCCACTAGACCTCGACGGCCGCCACGTTTTCGGAAAAATCCCGAGGTGGGATTGTCGGACGGTTTTCCGCCCTGGTTACTCATGCCAGGACGGGGTATTCGCCACGAATACCCCGTCCACTGCTCAGGCCAGCCCGATCACTGCCAGTTGGCGGCGATCACCGTCTCCAGCTGGAGCTTCTGCTCGGCACCGAGATTGCCCTCGCCGCCGGCCGGCACGCCAAAGGCGGCCATGGCGTCGACCAGGCTCTGCACCTGACCTTCCAGCAGGGTCTTGCCATCGGCGGTCTTGAACTGGTCCAGGTGGTAGCTGCCGCCCGAGTACCAGTTGCTGATGGTGGCCTTGTCGCCTGAGCCGATGATGCTCACCTCCAGGTTCGAGCCGCTGCGGCGGAACCAGATGTCCTCCACGCCCACGTCACCGCCGAACAGCAGGGTATCCAGGCTGTCCGGGCTGGTGTCGTAGTTGTAGACGGTATCCTGGCCCGCGCCCTTGCCGAACAGGTAGGTGTCGGAGCCGGCGCCGCCGCTGAGGTAGTCGTTGCCGGCGCCGCCGTCGAGGACGTCGTTGCCGTTCTCGCCGTAGAGGTAGTCGTTGCCCTCACCACCGAGCAGGGAGTCGTTGCCGTTGCCGCCCTGCAGGGAGTCGTTGCCGGCGCCGCCGCTCAGCGCGTCGTTGCCGTCCTCGCCGTAGAGGCGGTCGTCGCCGGCTGCGCCGTCGAGGGCGTCGTTGCCGGCGCGGCCGTAGAGGGTGTCGTTACCCAGACCGCCGGCGATGGCATCGTCGCTGGCATAGCCGTAGAGGGTGTCGTTGCCGTCGGTGCTCTGCAGGGCCATGACCTTGACCTGCTCGATCGACCAGGCGGTGCCGTCGGCGAAGCGGATCTCCTCGACCTTGTAGGGGCCGCTGGCGTCCTGGTGGAAGTAGCTGGAGACGGTGACCCGGTCGGTGCTGCCGGCCAGCGAGAGCACCAGGCTGTCGCCGGAGCGGGTGATGCGGATGTCGTCCGGGGCGATGTCGTCGGCGAACTCGATGGCGTCGAGCTTGCCGGCGCTGGTGTCGTAGTCGCTGATGGTGTCCTGCCCCCAGCCGCGGGCGAAGCGGTAGACGTCGGAGCCGGCGCCGCCGCTGAGGTAGTCGTTGCCGGCACCGCCGTCGAGGACGTCGTTGCCGTTCTCGCCGTAGAGGTAGTCGTTGCCCTCACCACCGAGCAGCAGGTCGTTACCGTTGCCGCCCTGCAGGGAGTCGTTGCCGGCGCCGCCGTCCAGATAGTCGTTGCCTTCGCCGCCGCGCAGGGTGTCGTTGCCGCCGATCCCGAGCAGGAAGTCGGTGCCGTTGCCGCCTTGCAGGCTTCCAGCATTCGCCGTATCGATCACGACCCGGCTTTCAGGACCGAATTGAGCCTTGAGTTCTTCGATTTGCGCGGAGGTGAGTTGCTGTATCCACTCGCCGATCAGGGCCGATTCGTGGATGGCAACGCTGACGCCGGCAAATTTTTCCTTGCTCAACTCGAACAGGTCGACGGTCGCCTTGACCGGGTCGCTTGCGCGAGTTTCTTCCAGCTTTGCAAGAATGCCGCTGAAGTCGAAGGTGAAGCCGTTCTCGCCGAGGTCGAGCGAAATCTCCTTGATGTATGGCTCGAGGCGGGTCTGCAGCAGAAGTCCTTGATAGATGGATTCGCGCAGGGCGGCATAGGCCTGATTGATGAGCGCTGCCTGCCCGGCATTGATGGAGATGTCTTGCTCGGTGATGTAGAAGGTCTGTCCGGCGATGCTGATGCTCCCGCCGACGCTGCCGCCGTTCATGCTTCCGCTGGAGATGCTGGCGCTGAACCTGAGGCCGTCGTTGTCGCTGGTACTGGCGGGCCGAGTGAAGTTGAAGAAGTTCTGGGCGTTGAAAACCTCCAGGAACTTGATCTTCTCCAGCAGCGCCGCCTTCTCGAGTTGCGCTGCCGTGGGTCCTGTGGACGTCAATCCTTCGGTGATGGCTATCGAGCCGCCACTTCCGCTGCCGCCGCTGGTGCTGCCTACGGCAAAGCTGGCAGTCGGCTTTTCCCAGGAGTAGGCGAATTCGACCTTGTAGGCATCGGTGCCGAGATCGCTGACCCGCTGGTCGAAGGTCCGATACCCCGAACTACCCGCCCATTCGGCAATCAGCCGATCGAGCAGCGCGAGCTGTTCCTGACGCGTTTCGGCTGCGCCGTATTCGCCAAGGACGGATTTTAGGCCGGCGTTGAGCATGCTGGCTTCGCGCAGGTCGCGTACGGCGCCGGAACCTTGCATGTTGGGCAGGGCTTTCGCGGTGTCGTCGAGGGCGATGCGGTCGGTGAACTGGCGATAGAAGGCGTTGGCTGCCAAGTCCAGATTGGCCAGCGAACCTTGTGTGCCATCGCTGCGGGTGTAGCTGCCGGTCGCGCTGATCAGGTTGCCGTTGGAGTTCTGGCTGGCGGCCGTCGAGCCGAGACTGATGGAGGCGATGCCGTGCTCGTTCAGTGTCTTCAGTTCGTTGCTCTGGGATACGCCATCCTGGTTGCGATCCTGCCAGACCCGCACGCTGGCGAAGTGCTCGTCCTGGGCGTCGAACACGCCGTCGGCGTTGCTGTCCAGTTCGCGCAGGGCGTCGAAGCCGTCCCTGGCCTTGCTGCCGTCGCGCTTGATGGTGTCGACGCCGAACAGCTCGCTGCCGTTGTCGATCCGGCCGTTGCCGTCGAGGTCGCGAACCAGCAGGGCGTCGTCACCCTTGATCCAGCCGGTGCCGGTTTTCAGGCCGTCGCCGTCGAAGTCGAAGGTGATGCCTGAGTTTGCAGAGACAGTTTCGATGCCATCGCCGTCAACATCAAGGGTTAGAGGGTCGCTGCGTTGGATGAAGTTCAGGGCAGAAGTGAAGTTTGTGGAGACGAAATCGCTGATTACGTCCCACCATTCGGAGAGTTCATCGAATTGATCCAGCCATGAATCGGCCTTCTGTCGTGTTTCGGGGTTTTGCGAGTCCTGCGCACCCTTCATGAATGTCAGCAAGATGGAGTTGATCATTGCTGCGTCGGCACCATCTCCGCCAGTATCGCGTATTTGTTTCCACAGGTTCTCAACCGCTTGGTCTCCATACTTTTCGCGGATGAGTTCCATGGGGGTATTCAGAGTCCAGTTGTCAAGGCTCAGGGAGTTTTCCCGAAAGACCTTGTCGTGGATATCTTTTGTCTCTTGGTATGTCAAGTCGCGATCAAGGATGCCGCCATTGTCTCTGGCAATCTCTTTGTATTTTTCCAAAGTCTGATTTGCCATGTCGGTGCGGATCTTGTCGATCTGCTGCTGAGTCAGATTTCGGCACTGGTCACCGCCCATGCCCATCATGGCTGTTCCTTGCAGATAGCTCAAGGCGGCCTGTCCGCTGATGGTGTCTCCTGTGGCAACGCCTCCTGCCCAGCCGGCATAGTTGTATCCTTGCGCATAGAGGTTGCCATATGCTTGCGCGGCGGCACCTACCCCGCCGGATTGAACGGATTGTTGAAGGTTGTTGAGTTGGGTACTCGTTACTGCTTGTGGCATGGTCCAGTTCCTTCTATTCGTGTAAGTGTGGAGTCAATTCCTGTTTGAACTCTGTCTGGCTGATCGAACAAGGTCCTCTTTTGGGGTAGCAAAGCTCGTTAGCAGGTCAATGGTCGACTGCCGGATGTTGCGCCATTGTGGAAGTAGTGATCTGGCAAAACGAATGTTGACGAGGGCTTTGGCGGTCGGCTCCATGCTGAATTTCATGGCGCAGGTTGATACGCCGCCAGATACATTTGTCTTGCTGCACGAGATGTATGTGTCGGCAGCACCAGACTTGTCGTAACTGAAGAATTTGTCGTTGGTTTTTTCGCTTTCCCTGGCTGGACTGCCAGAGTAGGGATCGATGCCCTTCACTACGTAAGCATCCAGCCCAAAGACCAATTCAGGAATTCGTTCGTAGTTCTCGAACCAGAACTCGGTTGGCTTTTCAATGCTGCGCTTGACATATCCTGCATGCCTGTTCGCAGCCTCTGCGCCAGGATATATTTCGCCGGCATTTATGCCGATGCTGACCCAGTTGTTGTTCTGGCTCAAAAACTGATGACGATAATCCTCCTGCATTGCCTTGCTCTGCTTGCATTTCATTTCTGGAAAACGCGCGTCAATTCCAAAGCTGCGTAGCCTTGAGTCGACGGTGCGCTCTGGTTCAGGTCCTTTCCGGCGTTCGCCAAAGCCCGGGTCTGCATCGTATTCAACATGCTCTGCGCAGTATTTCGGGATATGGACCTTCATTCCTCCAAGATCCCCAATGAAATAGTTCTGGGCGTGTTGGTCAAGACCCCTTTGCGGCGAGTGAGCGCCGGCTGTCAAACTCTCGGCTGCTTGGGTTTTCCAGGCAAGATAGCTGGCAGGTACTGTCAGGCCAATTAGAAAGTAAGCGCTCTGTCGTAAGGTTCGCCAAGGTGTTTTCTGCGCCATGCCCATAGTCTCAGAGGGATGAAATTTCTTGAGTGTGAATGGCTGGTTGGTAAGCTCTGATTCAGGGGTGTTCCGGGATTTGCTCTGCAGGTCGTGGTATGTTCGATGGATTCAAAAATCCATGTTCATGCTGTTTTTGAACAAGACAGACATGCAGTGCGGATGATGGATGTATGTTCTTCGTGGTTGTCAGTGATTTCATTTGTGCCGGATATTCAGGGCTGTCTTGCTGGTTTGCTGGGTGGGGCTACCTTTCGATCAAGCTCTCGTTCTGATATTTCTTGAGCGGACTCAGGAAGTAGTCGATCACCTTTCTCTTGTCGGTCTTGACCTCCGCCCGCACCGCCATCCCCGGCGACAGCGCAATATCCCGATCCCCCACGCGAAGCCGGTTCTCCTCGAGCCGAATCCGCGCGCTGTACACCAGTCCGAGCCTTTCGTCCTCGATGGCGTCGTTGGAGATGCTGGTCACCACGCCGTGCACCACCCCGTACTTGGTAAAGGTGAAGGTCTCGACCTTGATCTCGACCTCCTGCCCCGGGCGGACGAAGCCGATGTCCTTGTTCTCCAGCATGGCCTCCACTTCCACCGGCGCGTCGCTGGGCACGATGACCATCAGCGGCTGGGCCTCGGTGACCACGCCGCCCTGGGTGTGGATGGCCAGTTGCTGGACGGTGCCGTCCACCGGGGCGGTGAGGGCCATCAGGCGGTTGCGCTGTTCGGCCTTCCTGAGCTCCTGGGTCAGCGCCGCGGCGCGCTGTCCGGACTCGTGCTGCAGGTCGAGCATGGCGCGGCGGGTCTGGGCGAGGACGCCGGCATGGCGGCTCTCGGCGGCCTTTCGCGCCGCGTTCAGCTCGGCGATGCGCACCTGCTGGACCGCCAGTTCGCGCTCCTGGTCGAGGCGCTGCTGCTCCTTCTCCAGCCAGGCATGCTTGGAGATGAACTTGCGCTCCAGCAGGTTGTGGTAGTCCGCGGCCAGCTCGCGGGTGATCGGCAGGGTTTTCTGCAGCGAGGCCACGCTGGCCTGGGCGGCGCGGATTTCCGCGGAGCGCTGCTCGATCTCCGCCTCGACCTGGGCGAGGGTGCTGCGCAGCTCCAGGTACTGGCCCTGCAGCCAGCGCTGGGCGGCCAGTTGCTGCTCGGCGCTGGCCTGCGCCAGGCGCTCGGCCAGCGACGGCGGCTCGCGGCGATTCTGGATCGCATCCAGCAGGGCGCCGGCGCGGGCGCTGTCGACCTGAGCGGCCAGCAGGTCATTCTTCAGTCGCTCGACGTCGGCGCCGGTGATCTGCGCATCCAGCTCGACCAGCAGTTCGCCGGCCTTCACCGCCTGGCCATCGCGCACGTGGATGGCCTTGACTACCGCGACCTCGCTGGGCTGGATGACCTTGCTCTTGCCGCTGGGCACGATCTTGCCGCTGGCGGTGGCGACCACGTCGATTTCGCCGAGACAGGCCCACAGCAGGGCCAGGGCGGCGAAGGCCATGATCGCCCACTGGATGTAGCGCGGCGCCGGGTGCACCGGCTGCTCCTGCAGGGCCAGGGCGGCGGGCAGGAACTGCACTTCATGGCTCAGGCGCTGCGGTGCGTCCATCTCCTTGCGGTGGCGCCAGGCGTGGCGCCAGACGCTGCGGTAGCGGCGCAGCAAGGCGCGGGTGGCGGATGGCTGGCTCATGCGGCGTCCCCCTGTTGCAGGCGGTACAGCCGCGAGTAGTGGCCGGCCTGGTGGGTCAGCAGTTCGGCATGGCTGCCCTGCTCGACGATCTGCCCGCGGTCCATGACCAGGATGCGGTTGGCGTCGCGCACGGCGGACAGCCGGTGGGCGATGATGATCACCGTGCGTCCCTGGCAGATGGCCTTCATGTTCTGCTGGATGATCCGCTCCGACTCGTAGTCCAGTGCGCTGGTGGCCTCGTCGAAGATCAGGATGCGCGGATTGCCCATCAGCGCGCGGGCGATGGCGATGCGCTGGCGCTGGCCGCCGGACAGCGAGGCGCCGTGCTCGCCGACCACTGTGTCGTAGCCTTCCGGCAGTTCGAGGATGAACTCGTGGGCGCCGGCCAGGCGGGCGGCCTGGATCACCGCCTCGATGGGCGCGCCGGGGTCAGTCAGGGCGATGTTCTCGCGGATGCTGCGGGCGAACAGCATGTTGTCCTGCAGCACCACGCCGATCTGCCGGCGCAGCGAGGAGACGTCGGCCAGCGCCAGGTCCATGCCGTCGACCAGCACGCGCCCGCGCTCGGGCACGTAGAGGCGTTGCAGCAGGCGGGTCAGGGTGCTCTTGCCGGAGCCGGAGCGGCCGACCACGCCGATCACCTCGCCGGGACGGATGTGCAGGCCGATGCCGCGCAGGATCTCCGAGCCGTCCGGGCGGTAGCGGAAGTGCACCTGGTCGAACTCGATCTCGCCCTTGAGCGGCGGCAGGGCGCTGCGCGTGGCCTGGGACAGCTCGGTACGCGTGTTGAGGATGTCGCCGAGACGCTGCACCGACACCCCGGTCTGCTGGAAGCTGGTCCACAGCTGGGCCAGGCGCATGATCGGCTGGGCGACGCGTCCGGCGAGCATGTTGAAGGCGATCAGCTGGCCCACCGTGAGGTCGCCGTCGATCACCAGGCGCGCGCCCAGCCAGAGGGTGGCGACGGTCACCAGCTTGCCGACCAGGCCGACGCTCTCGTTGGCGATGGTCGACAGGGTCTGGGTCTTGAAGCTGGCCGCCACGTAGCCGGCCAGCTGGTTGTCCCACTTGCGGCCGATCTGCGGCTCCACCGCCATCGCCTTGAGGGTGTCGATGCCGTTGACCGTCTCGACCAGGAAGGCCTGGTTCTCCGCGCCGCGGTTGAAGCTCTCCTGCAGGCGGGCGCGCAGCAGCGGGGTGACGAGCAGGGAAATGAGGAAGTACAGCGGCAGCGAGAGGACCACCACCAGGGTCAGCCAGCCGCTGTAGTGGAACATCACGGCGATGAACACCACCGAGAACAGCACGTCGAGGAGCAGGGTGATGGCGTTGCCGGTGAGGAAGCTGCGGATGTTCTCCAGCTCGCGCACCCGCGCCACCGAATCGCCGACCCGGCGCGCCTGGAACCAGGCCAGCGGCAGGCTGACCAGATGGCGGAACAGCCGCGAGCCCAGCTCGACGTCGATGCGGCTCGCGGTGTGGGCGAACACGTAGCTGCGCAGGCCGCTGAGCAGCGTCTCGAACAGCATGATGCCGAGCAGGCCGATGGCGATCACGTCCAGGGTGCTGAGGCCGCGATGCACCAGCACCTTGTCCATCACCACCTGGAAGAACAGCGGCGTGAGCAGCGCGAAGATCTGCAGGACGAAGGACACCAGCAGCACTTCGCCGAGCAGCTTGCGGTATTTGACGATGGACGGGATGAACCAGGTGAAGTCGAACTTCGCCAGCTCGCCGGCCAGCGACGCCTCGGAGCGGAGCAGGACCAGCTCGCCGCTCCAGCGCGCCTCGAGTTCCGCGAAGTCCAGCACCTCGGGGCGCTGGGCCTGCGGGTCGTGGATCAGCGCCTTGCCGTCGTCGATGCGCGCGATGATGAAGAAGCGCCCGTCGTTGTCGAGCGCGATGGCGGGTAGCGGGGTATGGGCGAGGCGCCCGACCCGGCTGCGTGCGGTCTTGGCCTTGAGGCCCAGTTTCCTGGCCGCCAGCAGCAGCTCGGCCCGGCCGAAGGCGCGGCCGTCCTCGGCGAACTCGTGGGCCAGCTGCTCGGGCGAGGCGGCCAGGTTGTGAAAGCGGGCGAGCATGACCAGGCAGGCCAGGCCCGTATCGAGCGCCGGAGAGGCGGCGCCCATTCCTCGTGCGTCCATGTAGCGTCCATGCAATGCTCAGGAGTCGATGCGCTCCTGCACCGGGTTGCGGATTCTGCGCGATGGCGGCCCGCCGCTCCTCGATGCCCGCCACACTTTCGGAAAAATCCTGCCGCGGGGCCGCTGGCGGAGGGGACGGGCGCCTCGCCGCAGGGGAGGAGGGGCCGGGCTCAGAATATTTGTTCAGGTGCTGAGGTTGTTTTCATGATTTTTGTATCGTTTGCCGGCTGCTCGTGAATCTGCTCTTGTTTCCTGCGACGGCTCTGGAATGCAGGTTTCATGCGGTAGCGTGGCTGGTCATGCAGTTTGTGCGGGGTGTTGCGAGGCCTGCACATGCCGGCAAGGGATACCGAAATAGACTTTTTGCTTGTTGATCTGTGTCTCTTTTTGGGTATGCTCGGCGACAAGGGCTCGCTATCCGCCCCGCGCTGCCGCGTGCTGATCAGAGCCTCAGAGCCCTACAAGCCGATACAAGAATAATTCGGGAGCATCACATGAAACGCCTCAAGCTGGCCGCACTGGTCACCGCCTTCGCTTGCGCCGCCTCCGCCCAGGCCGCCGAGACCTATACCCTCAAGTTCGGCCACTTCCTGCCTTCCACCTCCTACCAGCAGCGCGAGATGTTCGAGCCCTGGTGCGCCAAGCTGAAGGAGGAGTCCGCCGGTCGACTCGAGTGCCAGATCTATCCGTCCATGCAGCTCGGTGGCACCCCGGCCAAGCTGGCCGACATGGTGCGCAACGGCGTGGCCGACATCGTCTGGACCGCACCGTCCTACTCGCCCGGCAAGTTCCCGCGCATCGAGGCGGTCGAGCAGCCGTTCCTGATGCCCTACGGTGCGCGCAACAGCGACCCGATCATCTGGAAGTTCTACGAGCAGTACGCCAAGGACGACTTCAAGGGCTACAAGGTGCTGGCCATGCACGGCGACGGCGGCATGGGCTTCCATACCCGCAGCAAGGCGATCACCAGCCTCGACGACCTCAAGGGCATGAAGCTGCGCGCCTCGCACCGCGCCTCGGCGCTGCTGGTCGAGTCGCTCGGCGCCGCGCCGGTGAGCATGCCGCCGCCGCAGATGACCGAGTCGCTGTCCAAGGGCGTGATCGACGGCGTGCTGTTCACCTGGAGCACCATCCGCGACGTCAAGGTCGACGAAGTGACCAGCTTCCACAGCGAGCCGCCGGCCGGCTCGCCGTCGCTGACCAGCACCGTGCTGACCATGCTGATGAACGAGAAGAAGTTCGCCAGCCTGCCCAAGGACCTGCAGGAGGTCATCGAGCGCAACAGCGGCCCGGCGCTCAACGACATGATCAGCAACGTCTGGGACAAGCACATGGAAGGCGCGGTCAAGGCCACCCCGGCCGAGCAGATCGTCAACATCAGCGCCGAGAACTACGCGGCCATGCAGAAGGCCGCCGAGCCGGTGGCGCAGAACTGGGTGAAGGAAGTCGCCGCCAAGGGCGTCGACGGCGACGCCATGCTCAAGGGCGTGCGCGAGATCGCCGCGGCTCAGGCCCAGGTTCAGGCCCAGGCCCGGTAATCCATCATGGCTGAGTCGCTTTCCCTCGAAGGCGGCCTGGAACTGCAACGCGGCCCTCTGGGCCGCGTTCTTTATCTGGCCTGCCAAGCTTTCGCCCTTGCCGGCGGCGTGGTGCTGCTGGCGCTGATCAACATGTCGCTGGTGTCGATCATCGGCCGCAAGCTGTTCAATACGCCGATCCGCGGCGACATCGAGCTGATGGAGATCGGCGCGTCCATCGCCATCGCCGCCTTCCTGCCGCTGTGCGAGGTGCGCGCCACCCACATCAAGGTCGATACCTTCACCATGAAGCTGCCCGCCGGCGCCCAGCGCCTGCTGGATGCCGTGGCCCATCTGCTGTGCATGAGCGGGGCGCTGATCCTGGCCTGGCGCACCGCGCTGCAGCTGCGCGACAACCTGGAGTACGGCGACGTGTCCACCCTGCTGTCGATCCCGATGTGGATCCCGCTGGGGCTGATCGTGCCCAGCCTGATCCTGCTGGCACTGGCCAGCGCCTACCGGGTTTCCGTCTGTCTGTCCGGAGGTCGTCCATGAGCGGTCTGAGTCTCGGCCTGATCGCCCTGGCCATCACCCTGACCCTGCTGGCCCTGCGCGTGCACATCGGCATCACCATGCTGATCGGCGGCGCCGCCTGCTTCTGGGCGGTCAACGACGGCGACCTGTCCTCGCTGCTGTTCACCCTCAACAACCTGGCCTACTCGCGCCTGTCCAACTACGACCTGGCGGTGATCCCGCTGTTCGTGCTGATGGGCCAGTTCGCCACCCACGGCGGCCTGTCGCGCGCCATCTTCCGCTGCGCCGCGGCCTTCATCGGCCACTGGAAGGGCGGTCTGGGCATGTCGGCCATCGGCGCCTGCGCCGGCTTCGGCGCCATCTGCGGCTCCTCGCTGGCCACCGCGGCGACCATGAGCCACGTGGCCCTGCCCGAGCTGCGCCGCTACAACTACTCCGGCCGCCTGGCCACCGCCACCGTGGCCGCCGGCGGCACCCTGGGCATCCTCATCCCGCCGTCGGTGCCGCTGATCATCTACGCCGTGCTGACCCAGGAGTCCATCGCCAAGCTGTTCGTCGCGGCGGTGATCCCCGGCATCCTCGCGGTGATCGGCTACATGATCGTGCTGCGCATCATGGTCGCCCGTGAAGGCGGCCATGCCAACGAGCAGCGCAAGGCCACCGCCAGCGAGCGGATCAAGGCCACGATCGGCGTGCTGCCGGTGGTCGGCGTGTTCATCGTGGTGATCGTCGGCATCTACGGCGGCTGGTCCAACCCCACCGAGGCGGCCTCCATCGGCGCCGCGGCCTGCGGCATCCTCGCGGTGATCCAGGGCGGCATGCGCTGGGAAGGCATCCGCACCAGCCTGCTCGGCACTGCCGAGACCACCGCGATGATCTTCCTCGTGCTGCTCGGCGCCGATCTGCTCAACTCGGGCCTGGCGCTGACCCAGATGCCCAACGAGCTGGCCGAGTGGGTGAAGAACAGCGGTCTGGCACCGATGCTGGTACTGGCGGCGATCCTCATCCTCTACCTGCTGCTCGGCTGCGTGATGGACTCGCTGGCGATGATCCTGCTCACCATCCCGATCTTCTACCCGGTGATCATGGGCCTGGACTTCTTCGGCCTGGATCCTTCCGAGAAGTCGATCTGGTTCGGCATCCTCGCCCTGATGGTGGTGGAGATCGGCCTGGTGACGCCGCCGCTGGGGATGAACCTGTTCATCGTCCAGCGCGCCGCCGGCAACGTGGCGCTGACCGAAACCGCCAGGGGCGTGGTGCCCTTCATCACCTCGGACATCCTGCGCATCGTCCTGCTGACGCTGTTCCCCGGCATAAGCCTGTGGCTGCTCAGCCTCTGATCGGCCGCTGAACGGCACGAGGCCCCGCCCGGCAACTGCCGCGCGGGGCCTCGTGCATTCGGGGGGTCAGACCGCCACCGGCGCCTTGATGTGCGGGTGGCTCTGGTAGCCGACCAGCTCGAAGTCCTCGAAGCGGAAGGCGAACAGGTCCTTCACCGTCGGGTTCAGCTTCATCTGCGGCAGCGGCAGGGGCTCGCGCGACAGCTGCAGGTCGGTCTGCTCCAGATGGTTGGCGTACAGGTGGCAGTCGCCGCCGGTCCAGACGAACTCGCCGGGCTCGAGGTCGCAGACCTGCGCCACCATCATCGTCAGCAGGGCGTAGCTGGCGATGTTGAACGGCACGCCGAGGAAGATGTCCGCCGAGCGCTGGTACAGCTGGCAGGAGAGCTTGCCGTCGGCGACGTAGAACTGGAACAGCGCGTGGCACGGCGGCAGGGCCATCTGCTCGACCAGCGCCGGGTTCCACGCGGAGACGATCAGCCGGCGCGAGTCGGGGTTCTTCCGGATCATCTCGATCAGGTTGGCGATCTGGTCGATCGACTCGCCGTTGGGCGCCGGCCAGCTGCGCCACTGGTAGCCGTACACCGGGCCCAGCTCGCCGTTCTCGTCGGCCCACTCGTCCCAGATGGAGACGCCGTTTTCCTTGAGGTAGCGGATGTTGGTCTCGCCCCTGAGGAACCACAGCAGCTCGTGGATGATGGATTTCAGGTGGCACTTCTTGGTGGTCACCAGCGGGAAGCCGTCGGCCAGGTCGAAGCGCATCTGGTGGCCGAACACCGACCAGGTGCCGGTGCCGGTACGGTCGGCCTTGAAGGTGCCGGTCTCGCGCACGCGGCGCATCAGGTCGAGGTACTGTTTCATCGGGAACACCGGGGCAGGCGAAAGCGGCCAATGGTAAGAGCCGCACGCCTTGCCTTCAAGGATTCCCGGATGACCGTAGGGGCGAATTCATTCGCCTGACCGGGGCCACGCTGGCGAATGAATTCGCCCCTACAGGGTGTGTCCGGCAGGATGGCGGTTCAGGCCGCCTGCGCCTGGCGCCGGTAGGCGTAGACCATCAGGCCGATGCCGCCGAGGATCATCGGCAGGCTGAGCAGCTGGCCCATGGTCAGCCAGCCGCCGGCCAGGTAGCCGAGCTGGGCGTCCGGCACGCGGACGAACTCCACGAGGAAGCGGAAGCAGCCGTAGCAGGCGGCGAACAGCCCGGACACCGCCATGGTCGGCCGCGGCTTGTTGGAGTACAGCCAGAGGATGACGAACAGCGCCACGCCCTCGAGGGCGAACTGGTACAGCTGCGAGGGATGGCGGGCGAGCTGCGCCGGATCGCTCCAGGCCGGGAACAGCATCGCCCACGGCAGGTCGGTGGGCTTGCCCCACAGCTCGGCGTTGATGAAGTTGCCGATGCGCCCGGCGCCGAGGCCCAGCGGTACCAGCGGGGCGATGAAGTCGAGCAGCTCGAACAGGCGCTTGCCGGTGCGCCGGCCGAACCACCACATCGCCAGCATCACGCCGAGGAAGCCGCCGTGGAAGGACATGCCGCCCTCCCAGATGCGCAGCAGCCACAGCGGGTCGGCCAGGAACTGCTCGAAGTTGTAGAACACCACGTAGCCGAAGCGGCCGCCGAGGACCACGCCGCAGGCGGCCCAGAACACCAGGTCGGAGAGGGTGTCGCGCGTCCAGGCGGCATCGAAGCGCGCCAGGCGGCGGGAGGCCAGCCACCAGGCGCCGCCGATGCCGACCAGGTACATCAGGCCGTACCAGTGGATCTTCAGCGGGCCGAGGGCGACGGCCACCGGGTCGATCTGCGGGAAAACCAGCATGTCAGGTCCTCAGAGCAGGAAATTCAGGCCGACGGCAAGCAGCAGCAGGGCGAACAGGCGCTTGAGCACCAGCGGCGACAGCTTGTGCGCCAGCTGCGCGCCGAAGCGGGCGAAGAACATCGAGGTGGCGGCGATGCCGACCACCGCCGGCAGGTAGACGAAGCCCAGGCTCCAGTCCGGCAGCTGGGCTTCGCCGTGACCCAGCCACATGAAGCTCAGCGCGCTGGCCACGGCGATGGGCAGGCCGCAGGCCGCCGAGGTGGCCACTGCCTGCTGCATCGGCACGCTGCGCCAGCTGAGGAAGGGCACGGTCAGCGAGCCGCCGCCGATGCCGATGATCGCCGAGGCCCAGCCGATCACCGTGCCGGCGCCGCCGAGACCGGCCTTGCCGGGCACGCCGCCGCTGGCCTTGGGCTGCAGGTTGAAGGCCATCTGCGCGGCCATGCTGATGGCGAACACGCCGATGATCTTCTGCAACCACTCGCCCTGCAGCAAGGAGGCGGTCAGGCCGCCGAGCACGCTGCCGCCGAGGATGCCGAGGGTCAGCCAGCGCACGATCTCCCAGCGCACCGCGCCGCGCTTGTGGTGGGCGCGGATCGAGTTGATCGAGGTGAAGGCGATGGTGGCCAGCGAGGTGCCGACCGCCATGTGGGTGAGCACCTCGGGGGCGAAGCCCTGGACCTGAAAGCTGTAGACCAGCACCGGCACGATGATCATGCCGCCGCCGACGCCGAACAGCCCGGCCAGCACGCCGGCCGCGGCGCCCAGGATCAGATAGATGACGAACTCCATTGCCACTCCCCGCAGGCAAAGCGGCATGGTACCGGATTGGCCGCCCGCGGCTCTAGGCTCCGGGTGAAATCGCGCGCCGGACTCAGCCCTGCACGCTGCCGCCCGGCGCCAGCATGCGGCTCAGGCCGAGGTTGCGCAGGTGCAGCTGCAGGGTGCTGTGGATCAGCGGGGCGTGGTCGAGGGCCAGCACCAGGTCGAGCAGCTCGCGCGCCTGCTCCAGCGACAGCTGGCGCAGCAGCCACTTCACCTTGGGCAGGTTGGTGGCGTTCATCGACAGCGAGTCGAAACCCATGGCCATCAGCAGCAGGGCGGCCGTCGGGTCTCCGGCCATCTCGCCGCAGATGCTCACCGGCTTGCCGACGCTGTGTGCATCGTCGACCACGCGCTTGAGCGCCTGCAGGATCGACGGGTGCAGGTAGTCGTAGAGGTTGGCCACCCGCGGGTTGTTGCGGTCGACCGCCAGCAGGTACTGGGTCAGGTCGTTGGAGCCGACCGACAGGAAGTCGACCTGGCGGGCCAGTTCGCGGGTCTGGAACACCGCGGCGGGGATCTCGATCATCACCCCCACCGGCGGCATGGGCACGTCGACGCCTTCCTCGCGCACCTCGCTCCAGGCGCGGTGCAAGAGGCGCTGCGCCTCCTCCAGTTCGGGCAGGCCGCTGATCATCGGCAGCAGGATGCGCAGGTTCTCCAGGCCCTCGCTGGCCTTGAGCATGGCGCGCGCCTGGACCAGGAAGATCTCCGGGTGGTCGAGGGTGACGCGGATGCCGCGCCAGCCGAGGAAGGGGTTCTCTTCCTTGATCGGGAAGTAGGACAGCGCCTTGTCGCCGCCGATGTCGAGGGTGCGCATGGTCACCGGCAGCGGGTGGAAGGCCCTGAGCTGGTCGCGGTAGATCGCCACCTGCTCCTTCTCGCTGGGGAAGCGCTCGTTGGTCATGAACGGCACTTCGCTGCGGTACAGGCCGACGCCCTCGGCACCGCGCTCCTGGGCGCGGGCGATGTCGGCGAACAGCCCGGTGTTGACCCACAGCGGCATGCGGTGGCCGTCGGTGGTCTCGCAGGGCAGGCTGCGCAGGGCATCGAGGCCGCGGTTGAGCTGGCGCTCCTCCTCGGCGATCTCGCTGAACTGGCGGCGCAGGCCGGGAGAGGGGTTGGTGAACACGTCGCCGCGGTTGCCGTCGACGATCAGCTCGATGCCGTCGAGCATGGTGTAGGGCAGGTCGACCGCGCCCATCACCGTGGGGATGCCCATGGCGCGGGCGAGGATGGCGACGTGCGAGTTGCTCGAGCCGGTCACCGAGACCAGGCCGGCCAGCTTGCCGGGCGGCACCTCGCCGAGCATCGCCGGCGACAGCTCCTCGCTGACCAGGATGGTGCTGTCCGGGTAGACCAGCTTCTGCTGGCGGGCCTGCTGCAGATAGGCGAGGATGCGCCGGCCGATGTCCTTGATGTCCGAGGCGCGCTCGCTGAGGTAGGCGTCGTCCATCAGCTCGAAGCGCTGCACATGGCCGTTGACCACCTGGCGCAGGGCGCCCTGGGCCCACTGGCCGGTCTCGATGACCTTGATGACTTCGCCGGCGATCGAGGCGTCGTCGAGCATCATCAGGTAGACGTCGAACAGCGCGCGCTCCTCCTGGCGCAGCTGGCTGGCCAGCCGCGCGGACAGCTCGCGCATGTCCTTTCGCACCGCCTCGACGGCGTTGTAGAAGTAGGCGATCTCGCCGTCGATGTCGTCGACCGGGCGGTCCGGCACCACCTCGAGGTCGGCCGGCGGCAGCACCACCACGGCGCTGCCGAGGGCCACGCCGGGCGAGCCGGGTACGCCGAGGAAGCGGGTGTCGGGAGTGGCCTTGCCCTGCTTGCCGAGGCCGCGGATCGAGCCGGTCGCTTCGGCGTGGGCGATCACCCCGGCGAGCTGGGCGCTCATGGTGACCAGGAAGGCTTCCTCGCCCTCGTCGAACTGGCGGCGCTCCTTCTGCTGCACCACCAGCACGCCCATCACCCGGCGGTGGTGGATGATCGGCGCGCCGAGGAAGGAGGCGTAGCGCTCCTCGCCGGTCTCGGCGAAGTAGCGGAAGCGCGGGTGGCTGGAGGCGTCCTCGAGGTTGAGCGGCTCCTCGCGGGTGCCGACCAGGCCGACCAGGCCCTCGCTGGGCGCCATGCTGACCTGGCCGATGGAGTCCTTGTTGAGGCCTTCGGTGGCCATCAGCACGAAACGGTTGCTCTGCGGGTCGAGCAGGTACACCGAGCAGACCTGGGTGCCCATGGCTGCACGCACGCGCTCGACGATGATCGCCAGGGCGGTATCGAGATCCCGGGCGGCGTTGACCTCCTGGATGATCTTGCGCAGCGTGTGGAGCATGGTCAAAGGTTGGGCGCTCCTCTACAGGTCGGCCTCGGATTAAAGGACTCAGTCGCGGATCGGCAGGCGCGGCGCCAGTTCCTTCAGGGCGCGGCGGTACACCTCGCGCTTGAAGGACACCACCTGGCCCAGCGGATACCAGTAGCTGACCCAGCGCCAGCCGTCGAATTCCGGTTTGCCGGTCAGGTCCATGCGCACCCGCTGCTCGTCGCCGGTCAGGTGCAGGAGGAACCACTTCTGCTTCTGGCCGATGCACAGCGGCTGGCTGTGGGTGCGCACCAGGCGCTGCGGCAAACGATAGCGCAACCAGCCGCGCGTGCAGGCGAGGATGCGCACATCCTGGGGCTCCAGGCCGACTTCCTCGTTCAATTCGCGAAACAGTGCCTCTTCCGGCGACTCCTGCGGGTTGATGCCACCCTGGGGAAACTGCCAGGCATCCTGGTTGATGCGTCGCGCCCACAGCACCTGACCGACTTCATTGGCCAGGATGATGCCGACATTCGGTCGGAAACCATCGGGATCGATCACGGCGGATACCTCGAAACATATATGCCCGGATTGTTCCACAAAGCCCGTCACAGCGGCAACGCGGATGCGGCGGCGCGTGGGCAGCCCCGACAAAACGGGGTAGGCTTGGTCGTTCCCATCCCTGTCCGAAGAGAATTCCCATCGTGCGTCTGGCCCTGTTCGACCTCGACAACACCCTGCTGGCCGGCGACAGCGACCATGCCTGGGGCGACTGGCTGTGCCGGCGCGGCATCCTCGACGCAGCCACCTACAAGGCGCGCAACGACGAGTACTACGAGGACTACCTGGCCGGCCGCCTGGACATCCAGGCCTACCTGAACTTCTGCCTGGCGGTGCTCGGCCAGTACGACCGCGCGCAGCTGGACGCCTGGCACCGCGAGTTCATGGCCGAGTGCATCGAGCCGATCATCCTGCCCAGGGGCGAGGCGCTGCTCGCCGAGCACCGCGCCGCCGGCGACCGGCTGGTGATCATCACAGCCACCAACCGCTTCGTCACCGCGCCGATCGCCGCGCGCCTGGGCGTCGACACCCTGCTGGCCACCGAGTGCGAGATGCAGGACGGGCAGTACACCGGGCGCACCACCGACATTCCCTGCTTCCGCGAGGGCAAGGTCACCCGCCTGGAGCGCTGGCTGCTGGAGAACGGCATGAGCCTGGCCGGCAGCACCTTCTACAGCGACTCGCGCAACGATCTGCCGCTGCTGGAGCAGGTCGACCAGCCGGTGGCGGTCGACCCCTGCGCGGAGCTGCGCGCCATCGCCGAACAGCGCGGCTGGCCGGTGATCTCGCTGCGCGGCTGATATGCCGCGCTTGAACGAAGACGGCGCCTGCGGGCGCCGTCGTCGTTTCCGGCTTCAGGCGGGCTTGACCACCATCAGGAAGAAGATCACCACGAAGGCGGCGAACGCCGGCCAGCCGAGGGCGAACCACCAGGCCATGTAGCGCCCGGCCAGCGCCGGCAGCGGCGTGCCGTCGCGCTCGGCCTGCACGGCGAGGTCGCGCACGCGGATCTGCAGCCACACCACCGGCAGCCAGCACAGCCCGGCGAGGACATAGAGGACCAGGGTCACCAGCAGCCAGTGCTGGCCGAGCGGCCAGCCGCCCAGGTGGACCATGGCCAGGCCGCTGAGCGGCTGGAGGATGGCGGTGGGCGTGGTGAACAGCCAGTCGGCGGCGACCAGGTGGCGGAAGGTGGTGGCGATGGTCGTCACCTGGGCGCTTTTCCAGGCGCGCCAGGCGTAGTACGCCGAGCCGAGGCCGGTGCCGAACAGCAGGGTGGAGGAGAGGATGTGCAGGGTCTTCAGCAGCAGGTAGAGGGTCATGCTTCGCTCCGTCCTTGAGCGGGTGGCAGCCACAGCAGCCACAGGCTGACCGCCAGCAGCACCAGGTTCTTGCCGACGCCCTGGAAGGGATCGAACCAGTAGTGCGGCAGCAGCCAGGTGATCAGCGCCGTGTAGGCGAGCATCAGGGCGACCTGCGCCTGCAGCGCGCGGCGGCGCCAGCGCCGCCACAGCAGGCCGAGGCCGAGGGCGCCGTCGAGCAGGGCGCCGCCGGTCACGGCGATGCGCGCCGGCCAGCCGTCGATGCCGGCCTCGGCGAGGATGCGCAGGCCCCAGGCGAGGCCGGGGCCGAGGCAGGCCAGCGCGGTGCCCAGCCAGACCAGCACCAGCAGGGCCAGCAGCAGCGGCTGCATGATCAGGCCGAGGCTCTCGCTCGCCTGCGGCCAGTCGTGCAGGCGCATCTCCAGCGGCAGGCAGCGGTAGCCGCAGGTCGCGGCCAGCGGTTCGGGCGAGGCCAGGTTGTCGCGCCGGGCCAGGCGCAGGGTCTGGCGGTTCAGCGCGCGCCAGCTCAGGCGCTCGCCGAGCAGCGCGCCGAGGGCGGCCAGCGGCCGCGGCAGCGTCCAGTAGCGCCCCGGCCCCCAGCCCTGGGCGGCGCGCAGGCGGTCGACGATCTGGCCCATGGTCAGCGCTTCGGGGCCGACCAGCGCCAGGCTGCACGGCTGCGCCGGCCAACTGGCCAGCAGGGCGAGCACCGCGGCGCACAGGTCGTCGACGTGCAGCGGCTGCAGGCGCGCGCGGTTGTCCAGCAGCGGCGTCCACGGCCAGGGCGACAGGCGCTGCAGCCAGCGGCTGCTGGCCGCGCCGGGGCCGAGCACCAGCGAGGGACGCAGCACCACGGCGGGAATGCCGAGGCCGAGCAGGTGGCGCTCGGCGGCGGCCTTGCTGGCGAGGAAGGCGGTGTCCGGGCCGTCCTCGGCGCCGAGGGCGGAGATCTGCAGCACCCGTGCGCCATGGGCGGCGGCCAGCTCGAACAGCGCGCAGGCGCCGAGGTGCTGCACCTCGTCCAGCTGCGTGCGGTCGCTGGACAGCAGGCCGGCGGCGTTGATCACCAGCTCGACGCCCTCCGGCCAGGCGAAGCTGCGCGGGTCGCGGGCCAGTTCGGCCAGGTCCAGCGCCAGCCAGTCGCCGCTGGCGGCCGGATCGGGCTGGCGCGCCGTGGCGAGGATCTGGTGGCCGGCCGCGCGCAGCGCGACATGCAGGTGGCGGCCGAGGAAGCCGCCGGCGCCGACCAGCAGGATGCGCATCAGCGCGTCCTCCGGGTCGACAGGGGGAGCGGGCGGGGCATGGCGATCACCTCCCTGTGATCGTGCGCGGCGTCAGCCGAGGAACAGGCGGTAGGCCGGGTCGTCGCTGGCGCACCAGTACGGGTAGCCGATGCCGTCCAGCGCCTCGGTGAGCAGCGCCAGGTCGGCGTCCGGCACCTGCATGCCGACCAGCACGCGGCCGTCGGCGGCGCCGTGGTTGCGGTAGTGGAACATCGAGATGTTCCAGCGCCCGCCCAGCTTGTTGAGGAAGTTGAACAGCGCGCCGGGGCGCTCGGGGAACTCGAAGCGGTAGACCCGCTCGTTCTCCGCGCCCGGGGCGTGGCCGCCGACCATGTGACGGATGTGCAGCTTGGCCAGCTCGCTGTCGGTCAGGTCGAGCACCGGGAAGCCCTGCTCGCGCAGGCCGGCGACCAGTTGCTCGCGCGGGTCGTTCTCCGGGTGGGTCTGCACGCCGACGAAGATGTGCGCCTGGTCCGGGCGGTTGAAGCGGTAGTTGAACTCGGTGATCGAGCGCTTGCCCAGCGCCTGGCAGAACGCCTTGAAGCTGCCCGGCTTCTCCGGGATGGTCACCGCGATGATCGCCTCGCGCTGCTCGCCCAGTTCGGCGCGCTCGGCGACGTAGCGCAGGCGGTCGAAGTTGACGTTGGCGCCCGAGTCGATGGCCACCAGGGTCTGCCCGGACACGCCCTCGCGCTGCACGTAGCGCTTGATCCCGGCCACGCCCAGGGCGCCGGCCGGCTCGGTGATCGAGCGGGTGTCGTCGTAGATGTCCTTCATCGCCGCGCAGATCTCGTCGGTGGTCACGGTGACCACCTCGTCGACGTGCTCGCGGCAGATGCGGAAGGTTTCGGCGCCGATCTGCGCCACCGCCACGCCGTCGGCGAACAGGCCGACCTGGCTGAGCACCACGCGCTCGCCGGCGGCCATGGCGGCGCGCAGGCAGTCTGACTCCTCGGGCTCGACGCCGATCACCTTGATGTCCGGGCGCAGGTACTTGACGTAGGCGGCGATGCCGGCGATCAGGCCGCCGCCGCCGACCGGCACGAAGATCGCGTCCAGGCGCCCCGGCTGCTGGCGGAGGATCTCCATGGCCACGGTGCCTTGCCCGGCGATCACCTCGGGGTCGTCGTAGGGATGCACGAAGGTGTAGCCCTTCTCCTCGACCAGCTTCAGGCAGTGCGCCAGCGCCTCGGGGAAGGCCTCGCCGTGCAGCACTACCCGCGCGCCGCGGGCGCGCACCGCCTGCACCTTGATGTCCGGGGTGGTCCTGGGCATGACGATCACCGCCTTGATGCCGAGCTTCTTCGCCGCCAGGGCCAGGCCCTGGGCGTGGTTGCCGGCCGAGGCGGCGATCACCCCGCGCGCCTTCTCCTCCTCGCTGAGCAGCGCGGCCTTGTGGTAGGCGCCGCGGATCTTGAAGGAGAACACCGGCTGCAGGTCCTCGCGCTTGAGCAGGATCTGGTTGTTCAGCCGCTCGGAGAGGCTGCGCGCCGGTTGCAGGGGAGTTTCCACCGCCACGTCGTAGACGGGCGAGGTGAGGATCTTCTTGACGTACTGTTCGAGCATCGGAGGGGTTCGCAGGCGGGCTGGCACAATGGGCCCGAGTCTACTCCTGCACGCGCCGGACGGCCAAGGCAAAGGCCGCACTTTGCGCGGCTTGGCGCTATAATGCCGGCCGTTTTCTCCCTCCTTCTTCGCGGAGTCCGTCATGACCCAGGATCAGCTCAAGCAGGCAGTCGCCCAGGCCGCCGTCGACTTCATTCGCCCGCGTCTCGATGGCAAGAGCATCGTCGGCGTCGGCACCGGCTCCACCGCCAACTGCTTCATCGACGCCCTGGCTAGGATCCGCCACGACTTCGACGGCGCCGTGGCCAGCTCCGAGGCCACCGCCGCGCGTCTGAAGAGCCACGGCATCCCGGTCTACGACCTCAACGGCATCGCCGAGCTGGAGTTTTACGTCGACGGCGCCGACGAGGCCGACGCCCGGCTGCAGCTGGTCAAGGGCGGCGGCGGCGCGCTGACCCGCGAGAAGATAGTCGCGGCGGTGGCGCGCACCTTCGTGTGCATCGCCGACCAGAGCAAGCTGGTCGAGCGTCTCGGCGCCTACCCGCTGCCGGTCGAGGTGCTGCCGATGGCGCGCAGCCACGTGGCCCGCGAGCTGGTCAAGCTGGGCGGCGACCCGGTGTACCGCGAGGGCTTCGTCACCGACAACGGCAACATCATCCTCGACGTGCACAACCTGTACATCACCGATGCGGTGGCTCTGGAGCGCGAGATCAACAACATCGTCGGCGTGGTCACCAACGGCCTGTTCGCCGCCCGCCCGGCCGACCTGCTGCTGCTCGGCACCGCCGAGGGCGTGCGCCGCCTCGAGCGCTGAGCCCCGTCCCCGGTCGATCCCGACGCCGGCCTGCCTCGCGCAGGCCGGCGTTTTTTCTGCGCGACCGGCAGCCGGCGCGCATGCCGTCTAGCTTTATCGCAGGCACAGCGTCATGCGAGGAGACAGACCATGTCCGGCAAGTTCCGTCTGAGCAAGGCCGCCAACGGCCAGTTCCACTTCCATCTCGAGGCCGGCAACGGTCAGGTCATCCTGTCCGGCGAGCAGTACAAGGCCAAGGATTCGGCGCTCAACGGCATCGCCTCGGTGCGCAGGAACGCCGTGCGCGACGGCGCCTTCGAGCCGCTGACCGCCAGGGACGGGCGGCCCTACTTCGTGCTCAAGGCCAGCAACGGCCAGGTGATCGGCCAGAGCCAGCTGTACGCCAGCGCCGCCAGCTGCAACCAGGGTATGGAGTCGGTGAAGAAGCATGCACCCGAGGCGGAGCTGGTCGACGAAACCCTGGCCGGCTAGTGCTGCTGCGGTCGGCGACTGAACACGTAGAAGCGGTTCGGCTCGCCGACCACGTAGATGTTGCCGGCGGCGTCCATGGCCACGCCCTCGGCCTGCGCGATGCCGCGTACCAGGCCGTGCAGGCCGCCGAACAGGCTGATGAAGCTGCGCGGCTTGCCCTCCAGGTCGAGCTCGACCAGCAGGCGCGACTCGTCGGAGAGCAGCAGGGTGTGGCCGCTGCGCGGATCGATGGTCACCGAGGACAGGTCGCGCACCAGCAGGTGGGCGCCGGGGACCGGCTCGAGGATGCCGGCGGCGCCGTCCTCGCCGGGGAACGGCAGGCTGAACAGGCCCAGCGGGTCGCGCTCCTTGGCCAGCAGCAGGCGCCGGGTGTGCGGGTTCCAGGCCAGCCCCTCGAAGCCCTTGTTGCCGGCCGCGGCGAAGCCCAGGTCGTAGCTGGGCAGCGTGGCCAGGTCGAGATGCTCGATGCCCGGTTCGAGATGGAACACCGCCAGCAGGCGGCGGCGCTCGTCGACGATGGCCAGGCGGCCGTCGCCGAGGGCCTCGACGGCCTCGGGATCGGAGAAGCCCTCCAGGCGGATGCGCCGCAGGATCACCCCGCCGGGGGTGAACTCGACCAGCTGCGGGTTCTGCCCGGTGACGGTGAACAGGGTGCCGGTCAGCGGGTTCCATGTCAGCCCCGAGGTCTCGTCCTCCGCGAGGCCGGCCAGTTCCGTTTCCAGCACCAGGCGGTAGTCCGGCAGCCAGATGCCGCCCTGGCGCTCGCTCTCGCTGGCGCGCTGTTCCCGCCAGTACAGGCCGAGGCGGTCGTCCAGGTGCAGCAGGTGGGCGGCGATCAGTCCGGTGGCCAGGGCCAGCAGCAGGCTGGCGGACAGCAGGCGCCGGCGGCGGGAAGCAGGCATGGGGTGACGCACTCCGTTGGTCGGGCGCGACAGGATGCCAGAGGCGCGGCGGCGGGTTATGAAAAAAGCGTGAAGGCGCGAGCGGACCCGGCGGGTCCGCCCGTTACGGCCGGCTTCAGAGCACGCGGCTCTCGAAGGCGCACAGGCCGGGCAGCTCGAGCAGCAGCTGGTCGCCGCGGCCCAGCGGGCCGACGCCGGCCGGGGTGCCGGTGAGCACCACGTCGCCCGGCTGCAGGGAGAAGTGGCCGCTGATGTAGCGGATCAGCGGCAGGATCGGGGTCAGCATGTCGTGGCTATGGCCGTCCTGGCGCAGTTCGCCGTTGACGGTCAGGCGCACGCCGATGCCGGCCAGATCCTCCACCGCGTCGGCGGGGACGAAGGGCGACAGCGGGCAGGCGCCGTCGAAGGCCTTGGCGATCTCCCAGGGATGGCCCTTGTCCTTGAGGCGCGCCTGTACCTCGCGCAGGGTCAGGTCCAGGGCCACGCCGAAGCCGGAGATGGCGTCGAGGATCTCCTCGTCGCCGGGCTGGGTCGACAGCGGCTTGCCGATCAGCACGGCGATCTCGGTCTCGTAGTGCACCTCGCCGCGGTCTTCGGGGATGGCGAAGCCGCCCTCGAGATCGACCACCGCGGTGGCCGGCTTGATGAACAGCAGCGGCTCGCTGGGTACCGGATTGTTCAGTTCCTTCGCGTGCTCGGCGTAGTTGCGGCCGACGCAGACCACCTTGCCCAGCGGGAAGTGGATGCGGGTGCCGTCGACGTACTGGTGCTGGTAGCTCATGACTGACTCCTGATGATCCTTGGCGCGGAAAACGGCCGCAGGCTGGCTCCACCGTTCGCGGTCGGGGTGGAAGACGCACTGCGGTCTGCCACCCCGGGCGAATCAGGCCGGGAAGATCTTGCCGGGGTTCATGATCCCGTTGGGATCGAACACCGCCTTGACCGCCTTCATGTAGGCGATTTCCTCGGCCGAGCGACTGTAGCCCAGGTAGTCGCGCTTGGTCATGCCCATGCCGTGCTCGGCGCTGATCGAGCCGTGGTACTTCTCGACGGTCTCGAACACCCACTTGTTGACGGTGGCGCACCTGGCGAAGAAGTCTTCCTTGGCCATGGCGTCGGGCTTGAGGATGTTCAGGTGCAGGTTGCCGTCGCCGATGTGGCCGAACCAGACGATCTCGAAGTCCGGGTAGTGTTCGCCGACGATGGCGTCGATTTCCTTGAGGAACGCCGGCACCTTGGACACGGTGACCGAGATGTCGTTCTTGTACGGGGTCCAGTGGCTGATGGTCTCGGAGATGTACTCGCGCAGCTTCCACAGGTTCTGCAGCTGCTGCTCGCTCTGGCTCATCACGCCGTCGAGCACCCAGCCCTGCTCGACGCAGTGCTCGAACAGCTCCAGCGCTGCGTTGGACACCTCCTCGCTGCTGGCTTCGAACTCGAGCAGCGCGTAGTACGGGCACTCGGTCTCGAAGGCCGCCGGCACGTCGCCGCGGGCCAGCACCTTGGCCAGCGCCTTGTCGGAGAAGAACTCGAAGGCGGTCAGGTCGAGCTTGCTCTGGAAGGCGTGCAGCACCGGCATGATCGAGTCGAGGTCGGCGGCGCCGAGGACCATGGCGGTGAGGTTCTTCGGCGCGCGCTCCAGGCGCATGGTCGCCTCGACGACGAAGCCCAGGGTGCCCTCGGCGCCGATGAACAGCTGGCGCAGGTCGTAGCCGGTGGCGTTCTTGATCAGGTCGCGGTTCAGCTCGAGGATGTCGCCCTTGCCGGTGACCACCTTGAGGCCGGCCACCCAGTTGCGGGTCATGCCGTAGCGGATCACCTTGATGCCGCCGGCATTGGTGCCGATATTGCCGCCAATTTGACTCGAACCTGCAGAAGCAAAATCGACCGGGTAGTACAGGCCCTGCTCCTCGGCGAAGTTCTGCAGCTGCTCGGTGACCACCCCGGCCTGGCAGCGCACGGTGCGGTCGAAGGCGTTGAACTCGAGAACCTTGTTCATGTAGTCGAAGGCCACCACCACCTCGCCGTGGGCGGCGACGGCGCCGGCGGACAGGCCGGTGCGGCCGCCCGAGGGCACCAGGGCGACCTTGCGCTCATTGGCCCAGCGCACGATGGCCTGCACTTCCTCGATGGACTTGGGGAAGGCGATGGCCAGCGGTGCCGGGGCGAACTGCTTGGTCCAGTCCTTGCCGTAGGCGTCCAGGGAGGCGGCGTCGGTCAGCACCTTGCCGGGCTCGACCAGGGTCTTCAGTTCTTCGATCAGGGCAGCTTGGCTCATCTGCGGAAATCTCGGGCGGTTCATGGTCACCCTGAGCAGGCTTCATGCTCGGGGATGGGCGCTTCGCGGGGGCGCTATGGTAGCATACGCACCCCGCCGATCGCGCCCGCCGCCGACTTGCGGGTCGGCACAGCCCGCGCTGTCCACCGCCCAGACAACCCCCGGGACAACAGGTTTACGCAGATGAGCAAGACGACCTCTCTCGACAAGAGCAAGATCAAGTTCCTTCTTCTCGAAGGTGTGCACCAGAACGCCGTGGATACCCTCAAGGCCGCCGGCTACACCAACATCGAGTACCTGAAGGGCGCGCTGTCCGAGGAGGAGCTGAAGGAGAAGATCGCCGACGTGCACTTCATCGGCATCCGCTCGCGTACCCAGCTGACCGAGGAAGTCTTCGACTGCGCCAAGAAGCTGGTCGCCGTCGGCTGCTTCTGCATCGGCACCAACCAGGTCAACCTCAACGCCGCCCGCGAGCGCGGCATCGCCGTGTTCAACGCGCCTTACTCCAACACCCGCTCGGTGGCCGAGCTGGTGCTCGCCGAGGCCATCCTGCTGCTGCGCGGCATCCCGGAGAAGAACGCCTCCTGCCACCGCGGCGGCTGGATCAAGTCGGCGGCCAACTCCTTCGAGATCCGCGGCAAGAAGCTCGGCATCGTCGGCTACGGCTCGATCGGCACCCAGCTTTCCGTGCTGGCCGAGGCCATGGGCATGCAGGTCTACTTCTACGACGTGGTGACCAAGCTGCCGCTGGGCAACGCGCAGCAGATCGGCTCGCTGCACGAGCTGCTGGGCATGGCCGACATCGTCTCCCTGCACGTGCCGGAGCTGCCGTCCACCCAGTGGATGATCGGCGAGAAGGAAATCCGCGCCATGAAGAAGGGCGGCATCCTGATCAACGCCGCGCGCGGCACCGTGGTCGAGCTGGACCACCTGGCCGAGGCGATCAAGGACGAGCACCTGATCGGCGCCGCCATCGACGTGTTCCCGGTCGAGCCGAAATCCAACGATGAAGACTTCGTCAGCCCGCTGCGCGGCCTGGATCGCGTGATCCTCACCCCGCACATCGGCGGCTCCACCGCCGAGGCGCAGGCCAACATCGGCCTGGAAGTGGCCGAGAAGCTGGTCAAGTACAGCGACAACGGCACCTCGGTGTCCTCGGTCAACTTCCCGGAAGTGGCCCTGCCGTCGCACCCGGGCAAGCACCGCCTGCTGCACATCCACCAGAACATCCCGGGCGTGATGAGCGAGATCAACAAGGTGTTCGCCGACAACGGCATCAACATCGCCGGCCAGTTCCTGCAGACCAACGAGAAGGTCGGCTACGTGGTGATCGACGTCGACAAGGAGTACTCCGACCTGGCGCAGCAGAAGCTGCAGGAAGTCAACGGCACCATCCGCTGCCGCGTGCTGTTCTAAGCGCAGCCGGATGAACGAAGAAGGGAGGCCGAGGCCTCCCTTCTT
The DNA here is from genome assembly GCF_904426495.1 of Pseudomonas sp. OF001. NCBI lineage: Bacteria > Pseudomonadati > Pseudomonadota > Gammaproteobacteria > Pseudomonadales > Pseudomonadaceae > Pseudomonas > Pseudomonas sp. OF001. Next base: position 29,083 of record NZ_CAJGBM010000008.1, read on the forward strand.
CGTTTCTGCACGCCTACAGCGGCCCGCTGCCGCGCCGCCGGTACCAGCCGGTCAGCGACAGGCGCTCGCGGCTGGCCGGCAGTACCTCGTGGGGGAAGTCGCCCGACATGAACACCACCAGGGTGCCGGCGGCGGGCAGCACGTCGCGCTCCTCGCCGTCCGGCAGCTCGATGCGCAGCGCGCCGCCGTGCTGCGCCTGCCAGTCGTCGTTGAGATAGAACACCGTGGTCACCGTGCGCCGGTCGTCGTCGCGGAAGCGGTCGAGGTGGCGGCGGTAGAAGCTGCCCGGCGGGTACAGGGCGAAGTGGCACTCGTAGTCCTCGAGGCCGAGGAACAGCTCGCGGTTGAGCGCCACGCGCAGTTCGTCGAGCAGGTCGAGGTAGCGGTCGGTGGCCGGCGTCTCGCCGCGGCCCAGCCACTGGATGTGATCGCCGCGGATGGCCTCGTCGATCAGCTGGCCGCTGCCGCGGCCCACCGAGGCGCGCGCCAGGCGGCCGGCGGCGTGGCGGCGGCGGCATTCGGCGGCCAGTTCGGCGGTCAGCCCGGCCGGCAGGGCGAGGGGCTGCACCGACCAGCCCTGGCTGGCCAGATCGTCGAGAATCCGCTCGAGGAGCGGCGGGGAGGCGGTATCGATGTCCATGGCCCATTCTAGCGGGGCCGCCCCCGCCGACAGAAGTGGGCGCCGCCCATTCGTCGTGCGCCGCGCCGCTGCCGTGCGGTCCCGGCGGGTGCGGTGCGACGTCCGGCCGCAGTCGCGCCTCGACAAGCCCCGGGCCCGGCACCGACAATACGCCCCTGTTTCGCGGGAGTTGCCATGCGTGTCCTGATTGCCCTCGTCCTCTGCGTCGTCAGCCTGCTGAGTCGGGCCGACGAGCACGACCTGCTCTACGAACTGGCCGGCTGGCCGCAGCAGCGCGAGCACTTCAGCGCCGCCCTGCTCGCCGCCCAGCAGCGCTACCAGGGCAGCCTGCCGCCGGCGGTGTACCAGGCGCTGGTGGACAACAGCAACCGCCGCTTCGCGCCGCAGGCGATGGACCAGCGCGCCCTGGCCAGCCTGCGCCAGGGGCTGCCCGATCCGCTGCCGGCGATCCGCTTCTTCGACAGCCCACTGGGCCGCGCCGTGGTCGAGCGCGAGGTGCGCGCCACCGCGCCCGCCGAGCTGAACCGCCATGCCGACGGCCTGCCGCAGATGAACGCCTCGGCGGAGCGGCGCGCCCTGGTGCAGCGCCTGGGCAAGGCGCTGCCGGCGCGCGAGGCCGGCGCCGAGGTCAGCGTGGCGCTGGCCGGGGTGGCCGCCGACAGCCTCAGCCAGATGCTGCCCGGGCTGTCCGGCACGTTGCTGGGCGACGGCATGCCGCAGGAGCTGCTCGGCGGCCAGCGCGAGCGGGTGATGCAGCAGATCGCCGGCCAGCTGGAGAACACCCTGCTGTACGTCTATCGCGACCTCGACGACGCCCAGCTGGCCGAGTACGTGGCCTTCGCCGAGTCGGTCGAGGGCCAGGTCTACTACCGCGCGGCGCTGCAGGCGATCCGTGCCGGACTGCAGGGCGGGCAGTAGCCCTATTCCTGCAGCTGCGCCGCCAGCCGGCGGATTTCCTCCTGGCGTTCGGCCTGCTGCGGGCGGGCGCCTGCATTCAGCGTCGACCACTCGGGATGGGCGCGGGCCCGCTGCAGCGCCTCCGGCAGTTTTCCTTCGCGCCAGGCCTGCTGCTGCGGGTTGTCCACGCGGATCGGCTGCTGCGCGGCATGGCCGCGGCCTTCCAGCGCGGTCAGCAGCTGGCGCTGGCGCAGGGCCAGCAGGCGCAGCACGGCGTCGTCGACGCTCAGCTCGCGCTGGCCGGTGAGCCTGCCCTTGAGGCGTTCGCCGTAGTTGCGCAGGGTCTGCCAGGTGCCGCCGGCCAGCGCACCCAGCGCCGCGGCGGCGCCCAGGGTCAGGCCGCCGACCAGCAGGTCGATGCCGGCCCCGGCCGCCGCGCCGGCGGCCATGCCGCCACCGACCTTCACCCCCAGCTGCTTCAGGGTTTCCGGATGGAACAGGTCGTCGCCCCAGCGCCCGTCCTGCAGCGGCAGCTCGCCGGCGGCGGCATCGCCCCGGCGGAAGGCGTACAGGGCGAGCAGGGCCTCGACGCAGCGCTGTTCGTGCCCGCGCAGCTCGCCACGCAGGCGCTCGACGGCGGCGCTCAGGCTGGCGGGGTCGCCGTCCACCAGGCGCCGGCAGGCGGCGGCGTCGACCAGCAGCTCGGCGATCAGCCGCGCGCCCGCCGTGCGCCGGGCGCCGCGCTGCGCCTGGTGGTCGGCGATCAGCCGCTCCAGCTGCGGCCGTGCGCGCTCCAGCAGCAGCGCCAGGCTCTGGTACAGGCGCTGCTCGCCGTCGGTCGGCGGCGCCACGCTGTCGAAGGCGACCAGCGCGTGCAGGCCGAGGCGGGCCAGCGCGGCGCGCCAGTCGTCCTCGCGGTGGCCGGGGGCGGCGACGAAGTTGAGCACCGGCAGCAGCGGCCGGCCGCAGTCGGCCAGCACCGCCAGCTCGTCGCGGTACTTGGCCAGCACCGGCTCGCGGGCGTCGATCACGTACAGCCCGGCGTCGGACACCAGCAGCTGGCGCAGCACCTTGGCTTCCTGCTCGAAGCGCCCGCGGGCCTCGGGGCCGGCGAGAAAGCGGGCGAGGCGTTCCGGGCCGTCGAGGCGCGCGGCGGCCGGGGCGAGGGCGTCGAGATGGTCGCGCAGGGCGATGGCGTCCTCCAGGCCCGGGGTGTCGTACAGCTCGAGCAGCGCCTCGCCGTCCACCGACAGGCGCGCGCCCTCGACGTGGCGGGTGGTGCTGGGCCGGTGCGACACCTCGCCGAAATCCACGTCGCGGGTCAGGGTGCGCAGCAGCGAGGTCTTGCCGACGTTGGTGTGGCCGACCACGGCGAGTTTCAGTGCATCAGTCATGGCCGCTCTCCAGCCAGCGCCAGGGGGGCTCGGTGGCACAGGGCAGCTGCAGGTCGGCGAGGGCCGCCTGCCAGTCGCCCAGGCGCGCGGGGTCGAGGGTTTCGTCCGGCGGCGCCGGCAGCAGCCAGACGCGCGTGTCGCCAACGCTGCGCGCCAGCTCGCCGAGCAGGCCGAGGGTGCCGCGGTCCGGCGAGCGGCGCGGGTCGCAGGCGACCAGCAGGCGCGCCGCGGGGCGCATGGCGAGACGTTCGAGCAGGGCGCGGCGGCTGGCGCCGTCGTCGAGGAGGCCGGCGTCCTCGACGACGGGCGGCAGCGCCGGTGGCCAGGGCCGGCGCGGATCGAGCTCGACCGCCACCAGCAGCGCGCCACCGGCCGGGCGTTCGGCGTGACCGGCGCGCGGCTGGTGCAGCTGCGCCGGCGCCGGATCGCCGACGCCGAGACGCTCGCTGGACGGCAGCAGGCGTTCGCGCAGGCGGCTGTAGCCGGGCTGGGCGAGGTCCAGGTCGAGGCGGGCGAGGCCGCGCCGCCAGCGCCACAGGCAGAGCAGGGCGAGCAGCGCGCGCGGCAGCAGGCCGTAGACCGCGAAGACGCCGAGCAGCCAGGCGGCCCAGGTCTGCCGCGCCGCCTCGCCGCCGACCACCGCCTCGCCGCTGGCGCGCAGCAGCTCGAGATCCGGCTGCGGGAAGCCGAGCAGGGCGGGCAGGGCGCCGAGGGCGTGGATCAGCGCGGCGAAGCCGTCCGCCGGCAGCAGGGTGGTCTCCCAGACGAAGCCGTAGCGCCGGCTGGCGAGCAGGGCCAGCAGCACCGCCAGCGCGGCGAGCAGGGCGAGCAGCCACAGGCCGTGGCTGAGCAGACCGAGCGCCCAGCGCTGCAGGCCGGCGCGGGCGAGCAGCAGGGTCAGCGCCGGGCCGAGGCGGGCGCTGCGGCTGTCGCGGGCCAGGCGGCCGCCGAGGTCCAGCCACAGGCGGCCGAGGGCGCTGCCGGCGTCGCCGCCGAGCAGCGCGCCCAGCGCCCAGGCGGCGAGGCTGAGCAGATGCAGGCCGAGCAGGCTGCCCAGCGCCCACAGCAGGTTGACCGGGCGCGTGCCGTCGCCCAGCGCCGCCAGGGCCAGCCCGGCGCCGCTGCCCAGCGCCAGCACGGCGAGCAGCAGCAGGGCCAGGCGCGCGCCCTGGCGCCAGTGCGCCGCGGCCAGGTCGAGGCCGTCGCGGCTGGCCAGCCGTTCGGCGCGGGCGAGGATGCGCCGGTGCAGGTCGCCGCCGCCGGCGCGCGCCTGGCGGCAGGCCTCGGCGTCCTCCAGCGGGCCGGCCTGCTCCTCGGTCAGGCGCAGGGTTTCGGCGAGCCAGAGGGCTTCGGGGATGGACTCGAGCGGCAAGGGGACTCCATGTCGGCGGGGCTGATGGGCAGAGGATAACCGCTGCGCGCCGGCGCCGGCATCGTCAGCTCCGCTGTCGGCTGCTATCCTCGCGCCCCATGAACACTCCGACGCTCCCCCTCGCCCTGATCGCCGCGCTGGCCGACAACCGCGTGATCGGCATCGACAACCGCCTGCCCTGGCACCTGCCGGCGGACCTCAGGCACTTCAAGGCCCTGACCCTCGGCAAGCCGATCATCATGGGCCGCAAGACCTGGGACTCGCTGGGCCGCCCGCTGCCCGGCCGGCTCAACCTGGTGGTCAGCCGCCAGGCCGGCCTCGCGCTGGACGGCGCCGAGGTGCTGCCCTCGCTCGCGGCGGCCATCGCCCGCGCCGAGCAGTGGGCGCGCGCGCAGGGCGTCGACGAGCTGATGCTGATCGGCGGCGCCGAGCTGTACGCCCAGGGCCTGCCGCTGGCGCAGCGCCTGTACCTGACCCGGGTGCACCTCGCCCCGCAGGGCGATGCCTTCTTCCCCGCGTTCGCCGAGGACGACTGGCGGCTGGCCGGGCGCGAGGCGCACGCGGCCGACGGCGAGACGCCGGCGCATGCCTACGAGCGCTGGGAGCGCGCGCAGCCGCTGGCGTGACGGCGCACCGTGGCCTTAGGGGCGCTCAGCCCAGGCCGAATTCTTCCCAGACCTGCGCCGCACCGTGGTGGAGGATGCCGTGGCGGCGCGCCAGCGCCTGGCGGTCGCGGTCGTAGCCGCCGCCGATCACGCAGGCCACCGGGATGTCGCGGGACAGGCAGTGGCGCAGCACCGCCAGGTCGCGCGCGGCGATGCCGGCGTCGCTGAGTTCGAGCAGGCCGAGCACGTCGTCCTTGTGCACGTCCACCCCGGCGTCGTAGAGCACCAGGTCCGGCTGGTAGAGGTGCAGCAGGTAGCCGAGCGCCTCGTCCACCGTCTGCAGGTAGGCGGCGTCGCCCATCCCCGCCGGCAGGTCGAAGTCCCAGTCGCTGCGCGCCTTGCGCGGCGGGAAGTTGCCTTCGCAGTGCAGCGACACGGTCACCGCGTCGCGGCAGTCTTCCAGCAGGGTGGCGGTGCCGTCGCCCTGGTGCACGTCGCAGTCGAAGATCAGCAGGCGGTGCACCCGGCCGCTCTCCAGCAGCTGGCGGGCGACCACCGCCAGGTCGTTGAACACGCAGAAGCCCGAGGGGCGCTCGCGATGGGCGTGGTGGGTGCCGCCGGCCAGATGGCAGGCCAGGCCGTGCTGCAGGGCCAGCTCGGCGGTCAGCAGCGAGCCGCCCTGGGCGCGCAGGGTACGGCGCACCAGCCCCTCGCTCCACGGCAGGCCGAGCTGGCGCTCCAGCTCGCGCGGCAGCGCGCCGGCGACGAAGCGCTCAATGTAGTCCGCGGCGTGGGTGAGGGCGAGGATGTCGAGCGGGCAGGGCTGCGGGCTGTGCCAGGCGGCCGCCGGCAGGCTGGCGCGCAGGTGCTCGTGGAGCAGGCGATACTTCTCCATCGGGAAGCGATGCCCGGCCGGCAGCGGCGGGCTGTAGTCGGGGTGGTAGACCAGCGGCAGGGGCATGGGCGGCGGCCAGCGGGCGGGACGGAACGGCATTATGCGCCGTGGCGCGACGCGCCGGGGAGAGAGGCTCGGCCTGCCGTCGGTCGGCGCGTCCTGCGCTGCAACATCGGCCCTCGGCGCAGCCGACAGCCACCGGGAAAATCGTTACCATCGTCACCATTGCACGGTCCCGTGACGCGGCTCCGACCGCCCGGGCGATCATTCCGGCCCGCGCCCGGGGCGCCGGCCTCCCCGCATCTGAAGGAGATACAGCATGACCCAAGTGCTCGACGAGCTGGTGGCCCTGCTCAGCCTGGAAACCATCGAGGAAAACCTGTTCCGCGGCGTCAGCCAGGACCTCGGTTTCCGCCAGCTGTTCGGCGGCCAGGTGATCGGCCAGTCGCTGTCGGCGGCCAGCCAGACGGTGGCGGCGGACCGGCACATGCACTCCATGCACGCCTACTTCCTGCGCCCGGGCGATGCCACCCAGCCGGTGGTCTACCAGGTCGACCGGGTGCGCGACGGCGGCAGCTTCACCACCCGCCGCGTGCTGGCGATCCAGAAGGGCCGGCCGATCTACAGCTGCAGCGTGTCCTTCCAGCAGGAGGAGGAGGGCTTCAGCCACCAGGTGCCGACGATGCCCGACGTGCCGGGGCCGGAGGAACTGCTCTCCGAGCAGGAGCTGTGCGGCGCGCTGGGCTCGGAGCCGGTGGAGGGCATGCGCGAGCGCCTGCACTTCGAGATGCCGATCGAGATCCGTCCGGTCGAGCCGGCCGACGTCGGCCACCCGCAGCCGCGCGCGCCCTACAAGTACCTGTGGGTACGCGCCGCCGGCACGCTGCCGGACAACCCGGCGCTGCACAAGTACCTGATGGCCTACGCCAGCGACTTCGGCCTGCTGACCACCGCGCTGCTGCCCCACGGGGTGTCCTTCTGGCAGCGCTCGATGCAGATCGCCAGCCTCGACCACTCGCTGTGGTTCCACCGCAACGACCTGCGCGCCGACCAGTGGCTGCTGTTCGCCCTGGACAGCCCGTGGGCCGGCAACGGCCGCGGCTTCACCCGCGGCAACATCTTCAGCCGCGAGGGCGAGCTGCTCGCCTCGGTGGTCCAGGAAGGCCTGATCCGTCATCGCCCGGACTGGGCCTGAGCGTGGTCGGCAGCGCGATGCGCCTGGCGCGGCTGCGCCACTGGGTGTTCGACATGGACGGCACCCTGACCGTCGCCGTGCACGACTTCGCGGCGATCCGCCGCGCCCTGGACATCCCGGCGCAGGACGACATCCTCGCCCACCTGGCCGCGCTGCCGGCGCCGGAGGCGGCGGCCAAGCACGCCTGGCTGCTGGCCCACGAGCGCGAGCTGGCCGAGGCGGCGCGCCCGGCGCCGGGCGCCCTGGAGCTGGTGCGCGGCCTGCACGGGCGCGGCTGCCGCCTGGGCATCCTCACCCGCAACGCGCGGCCGCTGGCGCTGGTCACCCTGGAGGCGGTCGGCCTGCTCGACTGCTTCGCGGTGGACGACATCCTCGGCCGCGACGAGGCGCCGCCCAAGCCGCAGCCGCACGGCCTGCTGCAGCTGGCGGCGCGCTGGGCGGTGGCGCCGGCCGAGCTGGCGATGGTCGGCGACTACCTCCACGACCTGTCCTGCGCCCGCGCCGCCGGCGCGCGCAGCGTGCTGGTCAACCACCCGGAAAACCCCTGGCCGCAGCTGACCGACCTGTTCGCCCGCGACTGCGCCGAGCTGCAGCGCCTGCTCGGCTGACGGCGGCGCTACAGGCGGGCGCTCTGGAAGGTGTCGCAGCGCCCCGGCTCGCCGGTGTCGAAGCCGATGCGGAACCAGCGCACGCGCTGCGCCGAGGTGCCGTGGGTGAAGGCGTCCGGCACCACCTGGCCCCGGGTCTGGTGCTGCAGGCGGTCGTCGCCGATGGCGTTGGCGGCGTTCAGCGCCTCCTCCAGGTCGCCCGGTTCCAGCCAGTCGAGGCGACGCTGGGCGTGGTGCGCCCAGACCCCGGCCAGGCAGTCGGCCTGCAGCTCCTGGCGCACCAGCAGGCCGCTGGCGCCCTCGACCCGCTCGCCGCGCTGGCGGGCGGCATTGACCCGCGCGGAGACGCCGAGCAGGGTCTGCACGTGGTGGCCGACCTCGTGGGCGATCACGTAGGCCTGGGCGAAGTCGCCGGCGGCGGCGAAGCGCTGCTCCAGCTCGCGGAAGAACTCGAGGTCGAGATACACCTGACGGTCGCCCGGGCAGTAGAAGGGGCCGACCGCCGCGCTGGCGAAGCCGCAGGCGGAGTCCACGCTGCCGCTGAACAGCACCAGGCGCGGCTCCTGGTACTGGCGGCCGCCGGCCTGGAACAGCGCGTGCCAGGTGTCCTCGGTGTCGCCGAGCACGGCGCGGACGAACTCGCTGGCCTCGTCGCCCGGCTGGCCGCCGCCCGCGCCCGGCGCCGGCAGCTGCTGCATCAGCTCGCCGCCGAGCTGGCCGAGGATCTGCAGCGGGTCCTTGCCCATCAGCAGGCCGAGCACCACGATGGCGGCGATGCCGCCGAGGCTCAGCTTGCCGCCGCCGATGCGCCCGCCGCCGCGGGCGTCCACCACATTGTCGCTGCGTCGTGCCCGTTTCCAGCGCATCGCCTCTCTCCCGTCGTGCGCGGCGCCTGCCGCATTCCCTGCAGTGTCGCCGCAGCTCGCCGCGCTGGCCAGGCCGATCGTCCGCCCCCTCGCGCAGGTGCTCGGCCGCTGCCTATGCTCGTGACAGGCCGCTCCGGAGATCGCCCATGCCGCATGTCCTCCCCACCGCCGTGCCGCGCCGCGGCTGAACGATGCGCCGCGCCATTCCCGGCGAGCGCCTGGCCGGGCTGGAGTCGCCCGCGCGCGGCCTGAACGGCGCCGAACTCGCCGAGCGGCGCCGCTACGGGGCCAACGACATCCTCGCCGAGGACGCCGGCCGCTGGCGCGCGCTGCTCGGCGAGACCCTCGGCGACCCGATGCTGTGGTTCCTGCTCGGCACCGCGCTGCTGTTCGCCCTGCTCGGCGACCGCGCCGAGGCGCTGACCCTGCTGCTGGCGGTGGTCCCGCTGCTGGGCATGGACGCCTGGCTGCACCGTCGCACGCAGGCCTCCACCGCCGGCCTGGCCAGCCGTCTGGCCGGCACGGCGCGGGTGCTGCGCGACGGCGTGGAGCAGCGCATCGCCGCCCGCGAGCTGCTGCCCGGCGACCTGGCCCTGGTCGGCCCCGGGGAGTACTTCCCCGCCGACGGCGTGCTGGTCGACGGCGCGCAGATGCTCGCCGACGAGTCGAGCCTGACCGGCGAGTCCTTCCCGGTGCGCAAGCAGGTGCTGGCGGCGCCCTTCCCGGACAGCGCCGGCGAGGAGCACTGGGCCTGCGCCGGCACCCGCCTGCTCGGCGGCCGCGCGGTGCTGCGGGTGCTCTACACCGGGGCGGAGACGCGCTACGGCGAGCTGGTGCGCGTCGCCCGCAGCGGCCGCCAGGCGCGCACCCCGCTGCAGCTCGCCATCGCCCGTCTGGTGGCGACCCTGCTGTGGGCGGCGCTGGCGACCTGCCTGCTGCTCGCCGCGATCCGCCTGGCCCAGGGCTTCGGTGCGGTCGACGCCCTGCTCAGCGCGGTGACCCTGGCGGTGGCGGCGCTGCCGGAGGAGTTCCCGGTGGTGTTCACCTTCTTCCTCGGCGTCGGCGTCTACCGCCTGGCGCGGCGCCAGGCGCTGGTGCGCCGCGCGGTGGCGGTGGAGAACATCGGCCGGGTGTCCTGCATCTGCACCGACAAGACCGGCACCCTCACCGCCGGCCGCCTGCTGCTCACCCACCGCGCGCCTGCGGCGGGTCTCGACGACGCCGGCCTGCTGCAGCTCGCCCTGCACGCGGTGCGCGGCGAGGCCGACGACCCGCTGGATGCCGCCCTGCTGGCGGCCGGCGGCGCAGCGCCCGATCCGGCGCAGCGCGTCGCGCTGTTCCCCTTCACCGAGCAGCGCCGCCGCGAGACGGCGCTGTGGCCGGCCGCGGCGGGACAGAGGCTGGCGGTGAGCAAGGGCGCGCCGGAAACCCTGTTCGCGCTCTGCGACCTCGACGCGGTGGCGCTGGCCGACTGGCGTCGCCAGGCCGACGCCTACGCCGCCGGCGGCCACAAGGTGATCGCCGTCGCCAGCCGCCGGCTGGAAGCGGACGCGCGCCTCGATCGGGAGCCGGGGCAGGGCTTCGTGTTCGCCGGCCTGCTGGCCTTCGAGGATCCGCTGCGCGCTGGCGTGCGCGAGGCGCTGGCCGAGTGCCGGGCGGCGGGCATCCGCGTGGTGATGGTCACCGGCGACCATCCGCTGACCGCGCGGGCCATCGCCGCCGAGCTGGGCCTCGGCGACGGCGCGCCCAGGGTGCTGGTGGCCGAGCCGGGCTGCGCCTGGGAGGGCGACGTCGACGTGGTGGCGCGCGCGGTGCCGGCGCAGAAGCTCGAGCTGGTGCGCGCCCTGCAGGCGGACGGCGAGACGGTGGCGGTGACCGGCGACGGGGTCAACGACGTGCCGGCGCTGCAGGCCGCCGATGTCGGCATCGCCATGGGCGAGCGCGGCACGCAGAGCGCCCGCGAGACCGCCGCCATCGTCCTGCTCGACGACGACTTCGCCACCCTGGTGCGCGCCATCGGCGAGGGCCGCCAGCTGTTCCGCAACCTGCAGCTGAGCTTCGCCTACCTGCTGCTGGTGCACATCCCGCTGGTGGCCAGCGCCACCCTAGTACCGCTGACCGGCGCGCCGCTGCTCTACCTGCCGATCCACGTGGTCTGGCTGGAGCTGCTGATCCATCCCACCGCGCTGCTGGTGTTCCAGGAGCTGGCGCCGGACGGCCGCCTGACACCGCTCGGGCGCGGCGGCCCGGCGCGCTTCTTCTCGCCGCGCGCCTGGCGGGCGATCCTCCTCGGCGGCGCGGCGATCAGCCTGGTGGTGCTCGCCGCCTGGTGGCAGGCGCTGGGCGAGGGGGTGGCGGACGGGGCGCGGGTGAGCCACGCGCGCAGCATGGCCATCGCCGTGCTGGTGGTCGCCAGCCTGACCGTCACCGCCAGTCTCAGCCGGCTGCGCAGCGCGATGGCGCGGGTGGTCTGCCTGCTCGGCCTGGCTTCGCTGCTGCTGTTCGTCCAGCTGCCGGCGCTGGCCGCACGCCTGCACCTGCAGCCGCTGCACCTGGCCGACTGGGCGATCGCCGCCGGCGCCGGCCTGTTCGCTGGGCTGATCGGCCGCTGGGTGCTGCGCCTGCTGGAGCGCTAGCTGCGGGGGATCCTCACCCGGGCGAACGAGCCGCGCTCGACCCTGCGGTGGCAGGCTCCGCAGTTGCCGGCGCCGCCGACCGATCTGCGGGCGAACTGCGCCGCGTCGACCCTGTGGTGCTTGCGCGCGAACCAGCGGGTCGCGGTGATCCGCGGCTGTTCGCCGGTGCCGACGACGCCTTCCAGCGGCTGGCGGTTGTTGCTGGATACCAGCAGCAGGAAGTCGCGGATCGTCTGCTGCTCGGCCGGGGCGAGCGAGGCGTCGATGCCGTAGTGCCGGCTCAGGGTGTCCATGTGCATTTCCCAGGCCCTGGGCGGCAGCAGGCCGGGCGGGTAGGCCATGTGGCAGCTGCCGCACGCGGTCATCCACCTTTGCGGGGCGTCGGCGGGTAGCGCGAGCGGCTGCAGGGCCACGGGGTCGGCCAGTGCCAGCGAGCTGGTCAGGCCGAGGAGCAGGGCGATGCCGATGCGTTTCATGAGGGGCTCCGATAGCGATGTGGCGCCATCCTCCGGCGTCGCGCTGAATCCAGCCTTAAAAAGCGTGTGGTTATTTCGGCCGGCTGCAGCAGCGCTCCAGGTCGCCGCCGGCCGGCCAGGCGCGGCCGACCAGTGGTTCGGCGGAGCTCGAGTGCTGACCCGTGGCGGGGCTAGGCTTGCTGCAGTCGATTGCGATGAGGAGTGCGCCATGAAACCTCTGCTCCGCCTGGCCGCAGTGGTCAGCCTGCTGGGCGGCCTGGCGTCGGCCCAGGCCCAGGAAGTCCTCCCCGGGTTGTGGGAGCTGAGCAGCGACAGCATGCAGGTCAACGGCCAGCAGCTGCCGCCGGTGCAGGAGCTGCTCGGCCAGTTGGAGGGGCTGCCGGCCGAGCAGCGGCAGATGCTGGAGGAGGCGATGGCCGGCAAGGGCATCCAGGCCGGCGGCCAGGGCCTGCGCGTGTGCCTGAGCGAGGCGCAGGTCAAGGCCCAGGAGCTGCCGTTGCAGGACGCCCAGTCCGGCTGCACCCAGGAGATCACCGAGCGCAGCGAGCGGCTGTGGAAGTTCCGCTTCCGCTGCCCAGACGCCGAAGGCGAGGGCGAGACCCGCTTCGTCAGCGAACGCGAGTTCGTCACCCGCATCGACAGCCGCTTCAGCGCCGCCGGCCAGGCCGGCAACTCGCGGATGCAGACCCATGCACGCTGGCTGGGCGCCGACTGCGGCGAACTGGCGCCGCGGTCGTGAGGGGATTCGCGGAGGGCGGAAAGCAAGAAGCCCCGCACGCTGGCGGGGCTTCTCGACGATGTTCGGTGGTGCCCAGGGACGGAATCGAACCGCCGACACGGGGATTTTCAATCCCCTGCTCTACCAACTGAGCTACCTGGGCAAATCAGGGATCGGGCACCTGAAGGAAGTGGTGCCCAGGGACGGAATCGAACCGCCGACACGGGGATTTTCAATCCCCTGCTCTACCAACTGAGCTACCTGGGCAACAACGGGCGGCATTAAACCGCCTTTCCCGTTGCACAGTCAACCGTCGCCGCGAAAAAAATCGTTTTTTTCAGGCACTTGGCGACGGTGGAGGGGTCACGCGCCGGGCGGCACGTAGCCTTCGGCCTGGGCGTAGTCCTCGCCGGCGAGGAACTTGTCCATCTCGGCCTGGAGGAACTTGCGGTCCTCGGCGTTCATCATGTTCAGCCGGCGCTCGTTGATCAGCATGGTCTGGTGCTTCTGCCACTCGTCCCAGGCCTGCTTCGAGACGTTGTTGAAGATGTCCTCGCCCTTGGCGCCCGGGTAGGGCGGACGGTCGAGGCCGGGCAGTTCTTGGTTGTACTTGCGGCACTTCACCATGCGGGTCATTGCGGCGCTCCTGGAGTCGGGTGGAGGAGGGTGGCCGCGCGCTTGAGCAGCTTCTTCACCGGGGCGGCGAGCCCCAGGCGCGGCGGAGTGGCGAGGTTATACCAGAGCCAGTCGCCTTCGGCCACGCACGGGGTGCGGGCGCTGGCGGCGACCAGCAGCGGCTCGATGTGCAGCTGGAAATGGCTGAAGGTGTGGCTGAGCGGCGCCAGTTCCTGCGCGTCGCCGAGCGCCAGGCCGTGGCGCTCGGCCAGCTCGCCGAGCTGCGCGCGCTCGTCCAGTTCGGGCAGGCTCCACAGTCCGCCCCACAGGCCGCTCGACGGCCGCCGGTAGAGCAGCACGGCGCCGGCGCCGTCGTGCAGCAGCGGCATCAGCGTGCGTTTCTGCGGCAGCGCCTTGCGCGGTCTGGCCTGCGGATAGGCGGTCTCGCGGCCGAGCGCGTGCGCCCGGCAGTCGGCGGCCAGCGGACAGAGCAGGCAGCTCGGCTTGCTGCGCGTGCACAGGGTGGCGCCCAGATCCATCATCGCCTGGCTGTAGTGGTTGACCCGCGCGTGCGGGGTCAGGCGCTCGGCGGCCTCCCACAGCTGCGCCGCCACCCGGGTCTCGCCCGGGTAGCCGTCCTGGGCCAGGTAGCGGGCCAGCACGCGCTTGACGTTGCCGTCGAGGATGGGGGCGCGCAGGCCCATGCTGATGCTGGCGATGGCGCCGGCGGTGGAGCGGCCGATGCCGGGCAGCCCGGTCAGCGCCTCCACCGAGCGAGGGAACTCGCCGCCGTGTTCGGCGACCACGATCCGCGCGGTCTTGTGCAGGTTGCGCGCGCGGCTGTAGTAGCCTAGGCCGGTCCACAGGTGCAGCACCTCGTCCTCGCCGGCTTCGGCCAGCGCCTGCACCGTGGGCAGCGCGGCCATGAAGCGCTGGTAGTAGTCGAGCACGGTGGCGACCTGGGTCTGCTGCAGCATGATCTCCGACACCCAGACCCGGTAGGGGTTGATGTCCTGCTGCCAGGGCAGGTCGTGGCGGCCGTGGCGGTCGAACCAGGCGAGCACGCGGTCGGCGAAGGCGGAAACGGTGGGAAGGCTGGTCATAGGGGCGATGGCAGGAGCGTGCAGGGGGAATCCGGCCGCCATGGTACAGGCCACGGCGGTCGAATTCGCCCCCACGGAACGTACGGTCAGCGCTGGAACAGGCCCTTCAGGGCGTCCTTGAGTTCCGGGCTGACCTTGTCGCCGAGCTTCTCGTCGAGCTTCTCGGTCAGCTTCTCGCCGGCCAGCCTGGCGGCGATCTTGCCGAGGCCGTCCTGGTCCAGGCGGCAGGCCCTGGCGCCCAGTTCCAGCGGGCCGCGGCAGCGCAGCGGCCACTCCAGGCCGACGTAGCGCTCGTTGACCTGGCAGGCCGGGTCGGGCATCTCGCGCTGGTCGCCCTCGATGACCACGCCCATGCGGTAGTCGAGGCCGAGCACGCGCAGGTCGGCGGTGCCCTTGCCGTTGACGGTCAGCCCCGGGATGCGCGCGCGCAGGTCCTGGTTGCTGGCCACGCCGCGGTCGAACTGCAGGCTGCCGCGCAGCTCGCGCAGCGGGGTGTCCTTCTCGGCGAACTCGCGGGTCGGCACCTTGCGGTTGAGGGTGGCGATGCCGCGGCACAGCTGCTGCTCGAGGTTGGCGTCGGCCAGCGCGCCGTCGTCGAGGATGAAGCTGGCGTTGCCGGACAGGCTGTCGATCAGCGCCTTCTCGCTGTTGCCCCAGGCGGCGAGGTTGCCCTCCAGCTGCAGCTTGCCGCGCACCGGCGACTTCTCCGCGGGCTTGAGGGTTTCCAGCAGGCGCTCCAGCGGGATGTCGCCGAGCTGCGGGGCGAACTGCAGCTGCGGGATGTCGCTGCGCGCGTCCAGGCTGCCGGCGAGGGCGAAGCGGCCGTCGAACAGCTCGCCGCGCAGCTCGTCGAGGCGGATCTGCCCGTCCCGTGCCCGGAGCTTGAGGCTGGCGTTCTCCAGCGGCAGCTTGCGCAGGGTCAGCTGGCCGAAGCTGAGGGCGAGTTCGGCGTCCAGCTGGCGCAGGCGCTCCAGCGGCAGCAGTTTCTCCTCGCTCCAGGCGTGGCTGGTCGGCTGCTCCGGCAGCGGGGTGGTGCCGTTGCCGGCACCGCTTTTCGCCACCTCGGCCTTGCGCGTGGCGCTGGCGGCGTCGGCCTCACTGGCCGGCGGCGGCAGGTAGCGGTCGAGGTCGAGGCGGTCACCCTTGAGCTGGGCGCGCAGGCTGTTGCGGCTGAAGTCGGCGATGGCCAGCTGGCCGCCGAGGTTGCTGCCGTCGAGCTGCAGCCTGAGGTCCTGCAAGGTCAGGCTGTCCGGCGTGGCGCTCAGGCCGCTGGCCAGGGCGACGCGGCGCAGGCTGTCGGCGTCGGCCATCTTCGGCAGCGACTGGCCGATGCCTTCGAGGAAGGCGCGCAGGTCGAACTCGGCGATCGACAGGCCGCCCTCGATCTGCGGCGTCCTGTCCAGTCCGCGTACCTTCAGCTCGCCGAGCAGGTCGAGCTGGTTGGCGGTCAGCTTGAGGCTGTTCCATTCGGCGACCTGGGCGGCGAGGTCGGCGAGCAGCTGGCCCTGGGCGGCGAAGGTCAGGGTCTGGTTGGCCAGCGGCGCGCCGGACAGCTCGCCCTTGAGCTGGGCGTCCTCCAGCCAGTAGCGTTCGAGCGCGGTGTCGAAGCGCAGCTTGCCGGTCAGTTCGCCGCGCGCGCGCAGCACCGGCTGGTTGGTGCCGAAGTAGCCCTTGAGGGTCAGCGGGATGCTGGCGCCCTCGCGGATCGCGCCGCTGCGCAGGTCGAGCCCTTCGAGGGTGTAGCGCTGGCCGCTGGCGGCGTCGTGGTAGTCGATGCGCGAGTTGCTCACCGCCAGGCTGTCGATGTCCAGGCGCAGCGCCGGGGCGGCCTTGCCTGCCTGCGCCGGGGCCGGGCTGGCGGGCGGGGCGGCGGCAGCGGGCTGCTCCGGGGGGGGCGGCGCGGCTTTGGCCGGGCGGCCGATGTCCTGCCAGTTGCCGCGGCCCTCGGCGTCGCGTTCGAGGCTGAGCTTGAGGCCGTCGATGCGGATGTCGCTCATCTGCACCTCGCGGCGCAGCAGCGGCAGCACGCGCACCGAGAAGCCGAGCATGTCCAGCTCGGCGAACGGCTGCTGCGGAGTGGCGGCGCTGGCCAGGGTGGTGTCGCGCAGTTCGAGGCCGAGCCAGGGGAACAGGCTCCAGCCGATCTCGCCCCGGAGGTCGAGCTCCAGGTTGGCCTTGTCGCGGGCCAGCTGGCGGATCTCGTCCTTGTAGTCGTTGGGGTCGAACAGGTGGGTGAAGGCGAAGCCCAGCGCGACTATGGCCAGCAGCAGGCCGAGCAGGAGCAGGCCGAGAAACTTGCCGAAGGTCTTCATGGCGGACGAGTCCTTGTGCGGTGCGGGGGCAGGGCGAAGTATAGGGAATCCCGGCCGCTGTGCGGCCGGGGCTGTCGGCAGGGTTGGAGTGGCTGAAGCCGCAGGGGTTCCCCGGCCTCAGGCATCCTGGTCCAGCAGCGGCAGGCCGAGGCGGTGGGCCCAGGCCTGCACCTCCAGATGGCGCGCCGGGGCGAGCAGGTGCAGCGGGCGGCCTGCGGCCTCGGCGCGCTCGCGGGCCTTGGCGACCAGCCGCGCGGCCACGCCGCGGCCGCGGGTGATCCTGCGCACGCACAGGTGCGAGAGCATGCAGCCCGCCTCGCCCTCGCCGAGCAGCGCGGCGCCGAGCAGGCGGTCGTTGAAGCGCCCGGCGAGCAGGCGGCTCTCGGCCAGGCCGGCGTCGATCAGGGCGGCGGCGTCGGGGTAGGGGGCCAGCAGCCAGGCGGGGGCGTCGGCGTAGATCTTCTCCAGGTCGCTACGGTCCTGCGCGCTGGGCTGGGTGACGGCTTCGACGATTACGGGCATGGGGCACTCCTTCGGACGATGGGCGCATCTTAATGCCTTTTGCACCGCCGATGCTCCGCCGGGGCGCCGGTAGCCCGCCGCCCCGGCCGCGGCCTATAATGCGCGCTCACATCCGCCCGTGATTCTGTGGAGCTGGCAATGGCCGAACGCAAGGCGTCCGTCGAGCGCAATACCCTGGAAACCCAGGTCAAGGTTTCCATCAACCTGGATGGCACCGGCAAGGCCCGATTCGACATCGGTGTACCCTTCCTCGAGCACATGCTCGACCAGATCGCCCGCCACGGGCTGATCGACCTCGACATCGAGTGCAAGGGCGACCTGCACATCGACGACCACCACACCGTCGAGGACGTCGGCATCACCGTCGGCCAGGCCTTCGCCAAGGCCATCGGCGACAAGAAGGGCATGACCCGCTACGGTCACTCCTACGTGCCGCTGGACGAGGCGCTGTCGCGCGTGGTGATCGACTTCTCCGGCCGCCCGGGGCTGACCATGCAGGTGCCCTACACCCGCGCCACGGTCGGCGGCTTCGACGTCGACCTGTTCCAGGAGTTCTTCCAGGGCTTCGTCAACCACGCCCTGGTGACCCTGCACATCGACAACCTGCGCGGGACCAATACCCACCACCAGATCGAGACGGTGTTCAAGGCCTTCGGCCGTGCCCTGCGCATGGCCATCGAGCTGGACCCGCGCATGGCCGGGCAGATGCCGTCGACCAAGGGGTGCCTGTGATGCAGACCGTCGCCGTCATCGACTACGGCATGGGCAACCTGCACTCGGTGGCCAAGGCGCTGGAGCACGTCGGCGCCGGCCGGGTGCTGGTGACCAGCGACGCGCAGGTGATCCGCGAGGCCGACCGCGTGGTGTTCCCCGGCGTCGGCGCGATCCGCGACTGCATGGCCGAGATCCGTCGCCTGGGCTTCGACGAGCTGGTGCGCGAGGTCAGCGCCGACCGCCCGTTCCTCGGCATCTGCGTCGGCATGCAGGCGCTGCTCGAGCATAGCGAGGAGAACGGCGGCGTCGACTGCATCGGTCTGTTCCCCGGCCAGGTGCGCTTCTTCGGCAAGGACATGGTCGAAGGCGGCGAGCACCTCAAGGTGCCACACATGGGCTGGAACGAGGTGCAGCAGAGCATCGACCATCCGCTGTGGCACGAGATCCCCGATGGCGGGCGCTTCTACTTCGTGCACAGCTACTACGTCGAGGCCGGCGATCCGGCGCAGGTGGCCGGACGCGGCCACTACGGCAAGGACTTCGCCGCGGCGCTGGCCGACGGTTCGCGCTTCGCCGTGCAGTTCCACCCGGAGAAGAGCCACACCCATGGCCTGCAGCTGCTGCAGAACTTCGTCGCCTGGGACGGCCGCTGGTAATGAGCCGGGCCAAGGGCAAGGCACCGCTCCTCGCGCTGGATGGCGCGCAGGAGCAGGCGGCGCAGCAGATCCTCAAGCGTTTCCTGGCCGAGCGTTTCGAGCTGGAACTGGGCGCCTTCGAGGTGCAGGAGCTGCTGGACCTGTTCGCCCGAGAAATAGCCCCGCACTACTACAACAAGGCGATCCTCGATGTGCAGGCGCACCTGAAAGACAGGTTCGAGAGCATCGAGAGCGACTTGTGGGCGCTCGAGAAGAGCTGACCCCTACCGAATTCAAGACTTGAGCAGGTTCAACCGATGCTGATTATCCCCGCGATCGACCTCAAAGACGGCGCCTGCGTGCGTCTGCGGCAGGGCCTGATGGACGACGCCACGGTGTTCTCCGACGACCCGGTGGCGATGGCCGCCAAGTGGGTGGAGGCCGGCTGCCGCCGCCTGCACCTGGTCGACCTCAACGGCGCCTTCGAGGGCCAGCCGGTCAACGGCGAGGTGGTCACCGCCATCGCCGCGCGCTACCCGAGCCTGCCGATCCAGATCGGCGGCGGCATCCGCTCGCTGGAGACCATCGAGCACTACGTCAGGGCCGGGGTCAGCTACGTGATCATCGGCACCAAGGCGGTCAAGCAGCCGGAATTCGTCGCCGAGGCCTGCAAGGCGTTCCCCGGCAAGGTGATCGTCGGCCTGGACGCCAAGGACGGCTTCGTCGCCACCGACGGCTGGGCGGAAGTCTCCAGCGTGCAGGCCACCGACCTGGCCAGGAAGTTCGAGGCCGACGGCGTCTCGGCGATCGTCTACACCGACATCGCCAAGGACGGCATGATGCAGGGCTGCAACGTCGAGGCCACCGTGGCCCTGGCCAACGCCAGCCGCATCCCGGTGATCGCCTCCGGCGGCATCCACAACCTCGGCGACATCCAGAAGCTGCTCGACACCCGCAACCCGGGCATCGTCGGCGCCATCACCGGCCGCGCCATCTACGAGGGCACCCTCGACGTGGCCGAAGCCCAGGCGCTGTGCGACGGCTTCCAGTGAGCTGAGCGCGTA
Source organism: Pseudomonas sp. OF001 (assembly GCF_904426495.1). NCBI lineage: Bacteria > Pseudomonadati > Pseudomonadota > Gammaproteobacteria > Pseudomonadales > Pseudomonadaceae > Pseudomonas > Pseudomonas sp. OF001. The sequence continues at coordinate 48,350 of NZ_CAJGBM010000008.1, forward strand.
GGGTGCGCCATGCGCACCTCCTGGAGTCCATGGTGCGCACGGCGCACCCTACGAGAAGCCGCCCGGCGGCATGCAACCGACGAGAGAGACAGCCATGGCCCTCGCCAAACGCATCATCCCCTGCCTCGACGTGGACAACGGCCGCGTGGTCAAGGGCGTCCAGTTCGAGAACATCCGCGACGCCGGCGATCCGGTGGAGATCGCCCGCCGCTACGACGAGCAGGGGGCCGACGAGATCACCTTCCTCGACATCACCGCCAGCTCCGAGGGGCGCGACACCACCCTGCACACCGTCGAACGCATGGCCAGCCAGGTGTTCATCCCGCTGACCGTCGGCGGCGGCGTGCGCACCGTGCAGGACATCCGCAACCTGCTGAATGCCGGCGCCGACAAGGTGTCGATCAACACCGCCGCGGTGTTCACCCCGGAGTTCGTCGGCGAGGCCGCCGAGCGCTTCGGCTCGCAGTGCATCGTGGTGGCCATCGACGCCAAGAAGGTCTCCAGGCCCGGCGAGCCGGACCGCTGGGAGATCTTCACCCACGGCGGGCGCAAGCCGACCGGCCTGGATGCGGTGGCCTGGGCGAAGAAGATGGAAGGCCTCGGCGCCGGCGAGATCCTGCTCACCAGCATGGACCAGGACGGCGTGAAGAGCGGCTACGACCTCGGTGTGACCCGCGCCATCAGCGAGGCGGTGGGCATCCCGGTGATCGCCTCCGGCGGCGTCGGCAACCTCGAGCACCTGGCGGCCGGCATCCTCGAGGGCAAGGCCGACGCGGTGCTGGCGGCGAGCATCTTCCACTTCGGCGAGTACACCGTGCCGGAGGCCAAGGCCTACCTGGCCAGCCGCGGCATCGTGGTGCGCTGAGCGGCAAAGACTGCCAACGCTGTAAACGCAGAAGCCCGGGCATCGACCCGGGCTTCTGCGTTGTGGAACCGGCGGTAGGGTAGAGGACTCGCGCAGCGATCCTCTACCGCTCTTGGGTGGCGTGGCTGGATGGTAGGTAATCTCTTCGCGAGTTACCTACCCTACCCGGCGACGCCTCCGTCGACTCACGGCCGGCGGGTGATGTTCAGCCCCTTGAGCAGGTTGAGCGCCTGGCTGAGCTGGTAGTCCTCGTCCTGCGGCTTCTCCGCCGGCTGGGTGGCCGGCTTGCTGCTGCTGGGCTTGTCGGCGCCGCCGTTGCCATTGCCCAGATGGCCGGGCAGGTCGGCTTCCTTGATGCCCTGGCCCTGGCTGTCCTCGCGGGTCACCTTGCCGCGCTCGACGACGATGTCGGGAACTATACCCTGGGCCTGGATCGAGCGGCCGCTGGGGGTGAAGTACAGCGCGGTGGTCAGCTTGAGGGCGCGCTCGTTGGTCAGCGGCAGCACGGTCTGCACCGAGCCCTTGCCGAAGCTGTCGGTGCCCATCAGCACGCCGCGCTTGTGGTCCTGCAGGGCGCCGGCGACGATCTCCGCGGCCGAGGCGCTGCCGCCGTTGATCAGCACCACCAGCGGCACGTTCTCGCTGGCGTCGGCCTTGTCGGCGCTGAAGCGCAGCTCGGAGTTGGCGATGCGGCCCTTGGTGTAGACGATCAGGCCGTCGTCGAGGAAGTGGTCGGAAACCTCCACCGCCGCCTGCAGCACGCCGCCGGGGTTGTTGCGCAGGTCGAGGACCAGGCCCTTGAGCTTGCCGCCGTTGTCCTTCTTCAGCCTGGCCAGCGCCTTGCCGACTTCCTCGCCGCTGTTGATCTGGAACTGGGTGATGCGCAGGTAGCCGTAGCCCTTCTCTAGCAGCTCGCTCTTCACGCTGCGCACCTTGATCACCGCGCGCTCGAGGCGCACGTCGAACGGCTTGCCGCCCTCGCGCACCAGGGTCAGCACGATCGGGCTGCCCGGCTTGCCGCGCAGCTTGTCCACCGCCTGCATCAGCGACCAGCCCTTGGTCGGCTGGCCGTCGATCTTGACGATCAGGTCGCCGGCCTCGATGCCGGCGCGCGCCGCCGGGGTGTCGTCGATCGGCGAGACCACCTTGAGCATGCCGTCCTCCTGGCCGACCTCGACGCCCAGGCCGCCGAACTCGCCGCTGGTGCTCTCCTGCAGTTCCTGGAAGTCCTCCGGCTCCAGGTAGGCGGAGTGCGGGTCGAGGTTGCTGAGCATGCCCTTGATGGCGTTCTCCAGCAGGGTCTTGTCGTCGACCGGCTCGACGTAGGCGGTCTTGATCCGCTCGAGCACCTCGGCGAACGTGCGCAGTTCGTCGAGCGGCAGGGTGGCGCGGCCTGTGGCGGTGGGCTCGGCCGCCTCCGCGGCCAGCAGCGGCGGTGCCGCGCCCAGCAGGGCGAGGGACAGGGCCACGGCGGAGAGACGGTAACGCGACGACATGGAAGCAACTCCTGAATGGGGCGAGCGGTCAGCCCTGGGCGCGGCACCAGCGCAGCGGATCGCTGGGCTGGCCCTGCTGACGGATGGCGAAGTACAGCGCCGGGGTATCCTGCCCCCCGCTGGTGCCAACGGTGGCGATGGCCTCGCCGGCCTTGACCAGGTCGCCGGCGGCCTTCAGCAAGGTCTGGTTGTGGCCGTACAGGCTGAGGTAGCCGCCGCCGTGATCGACGATCACCAGCAGGCCGGCGCCGCGCAGCCAGTCGGCGAACACCACGCGGCCATCGTGGATGGCGCGCACGCGGGTGCCGGCAGCGGCGCCGATCAGCACGCCGTCCCACTTCAGCCGGGCATCGCCGCGCGGCGCGCCGAAGCGCGCCAGCAGCTGGCCGTCCACCGGCCAGGGCAGCCTGCCGCGGGCCTGGGCGAAGGGGCCGTCGACGGCCGGCGCCGCGCTGGAAACCTGCGGGCCGGCGGGCGTGGCGCTGGCGGCCTTGTCGCCGGCAGGGCGGGTGGCGGCGAGGCGCTGGCGCTCGGCCTCCTCGCGGGCACGCTGCTCGGCCAGACGCCGTTCCTCGGCCTCGCGGGCCTGGCGGGCGAGGGTTTCCTCGATGGTCTTGAGCAGCGCGCCCAGGCGCGCCTGCTCCTGGCGGCGGGCCTTGAGGCGCTTGTCGCCGTCGCCCAGCTCGCTGTTCAGTCTGGCCAGCACCGCGCGGTGTTCGCTGCGCACCTTGTCCAGCGCCTCGCGACGGTCCTGCAGTTCCACCTGCTGGCCGGCCAGCACGGCATGGCGGGTGGCCAGGTCGGCCTCGATGAGATGCAGCTGCTCGAGGATCGCGTTGTACCTGTCGAGCTGCTCGCGGCGCGCGCGGCTGAGGTACTCGTGGTAGGTGAGGTTGCGGGTGAACTGTTCGGGCTGCTGCTGGTTGAGCAGCAGCTTGAGGTATTCCTGGCCGCCGCTCTGGTAGGCGGCGCGGATCTGCAGGGAGATCAGTTTCTGCTGTTCAGCCCGCTGGCTCTGGAGTTTTTTTTTCTCCCCGTCGAGCCGCTCGATTTCCTGCTCGCCGTCTTCGAGCTGCTGCTCGAGGGTCTCGATCTGCTTCTGCAGTTCGCCCATCTCGCGCTCGCTGCCCTGCAGCTGCTTCTGGATGCCGGACTTTTCCTGCTGCAGGGTGCCGAGCAGCTTCTGCAGCTCGGCGATGTCCTTCTGCGCGGCTTCCAGCTGGCGCTGGGCGTCGGCGCGCTCATCGGCGAAGGCCGGCGCGAGGCAGCAGGCGAGCAGGGCGAACAGGGCGGCACGCAGCATGGACAGGTATCCGGTGGGTGAGCGTCCTAGTATGCCTCCGGGCGCACGCAAAAAGAACGCCCCGGCGAGCCGGGGCGTGATCCTCACTGCAGTTCGACCAGCGGCGTGCCGGTCATCTCGGCCGGGATCGGCAGGTCCAGCAGCCTGAGCATGGTCGGCGCCACGTCGGCGAGCACGCCGCCCTCGCGGATGGCCAGCGGGCGCGGGCCGTAATAGAGGAACGGCACCGGCTCGCAGGTGTGCGCGGTGTGCGCCTGGCCGGTCACCTCGTCCTCCATCTGCTCGACGTTGCCGTGGTCGGCGGTGATCAGCGCCTCGCCGCCGACCTGGTCCAGCGCGCGGGTGATGCGGCCGATGCACTGGTCCAGGCACTCCACCGCCTTGACCGCCGCGTCGAACACGCCGGTGTGGCCGACCATGTCGCCGTTGGCGTAGTTGACCACGATCACGTCGTAGCGCTGGTTCTCGATGGCGTCGACGATGCGGTCGGTGACTTCCGGTGCGCTCATTTCCGGCTTGAGGTCGTAGGTGGCGACGTTCGGCGAGGGGATGAGGATGCGCTCCTCGCCCTCGAACGGCTCCTCGCGCCCGCCGGAGAAGAAGAAGGTGACGTGGGCGTACTTCTCGGTCTCGGCGATGCGCAGCTGGGTCTTGCCGTTGTTGGCCAGGTACTCGCCGAGCACGTTGGTCAGCGGCTCCGGCGGGAAGGCGCAGGGCGCCGGGATGCTCGCCGCGTACTGGGTGAGCATGACGAAGCCGGCCAGCTGCGGCACGCGCGCGCGCTGGAAGCCGGCGAACTCGTCGCCCTCGACGAAGGCGTGGGTCAGCTCGCGGGCGCGGTCGGCGCGGAAGTTCATGAACACCACGGCGTCGCCGTCCTCCACCCGCACCGGCGTGCCGATGGTGGTGGCCTTGACGAACTCGTCGCTCTCGCCGCGCGCATAGGCGGCTTGCAGGCCCTCGATGGCGCTGGCGGCGGCGAACTCGCCCTCGCCGTCGACGATCAGCCGGTACGCCTGCTCGACGCGATCCCAGCGGTTGTCGCGGTCCATGGCGAAGTAGCGGCCGGTCAGGCTGGCGATGCGGCCCTTGCCGAGCTTGGCGAAGGTGGCGTCGAGCAGCTCGATGGAGGGGGTGGCGCTCTTCGGCGGGGTGTCGCGGCCGTCGAGGAAGGCGTGCAGGTAGATCTGCTCGGCGCCGCGCCGGGCGGCCAGTTCGGCCATGGCGGCGATGTGCTCCTGGTGGCTGTGCACGCCGCCGTCGGAGAGCAGGCCGAGGATGTGCACCGCCTTGCCGGCGGCCGCGGCCTTGTCCACCGCCGCGTTGATCGCGGCATTGTCGAAGAACTCGCCGTCGCGGATCGCCTTGGTCACCCGGGTGAAGTCCTGGTACACCACGCGGCCGGCGCCGAGGTTCATGTGACCGACCTCGGAGTTGCCCATCTGCCCGTCGGGCAGGCCGACGTCCATGCCGCTGCCGGAGATCAGGCCGTACGGGCGGGTGGCGCGCAGGTTGTCCCACACCGGCGTGCTGGCGTGGTGGATGGCGTTGTAATCCGGGCTGTCGCTGTGACCGAAGCCGTCCAGGATGATCAGGACCAGGGGTTTGGGCGTGGCAGGCATGCGTCCGACTCGTGAGCAGGTTCGAAAGGGGCGCCAGTCTACTGGCCGACCCGGCGGACGTCACCGCAGGGGTGACTGCCGGCGGGTTCAGCCGTGTCGACTGGCTGTGTATACTGCGGGCCATTTTACCGTGCCGGATGCTCGCGATGGTTGCCCAGCTGATTGAATTTGCCTCTAACCACTATGTACTCAGCACCCTGTTCGTGGTGCTGCTGGCCCTGCTGATCGCCAGCGAGGCCCGGCGCGGCGGGCGCAGCCTGAGCTGCCGCGAGCTGACCGCCAAGCTCAACGCCGGCGAGGCGCTGGTGCTCGACGTGCGTCCGCACAAGGAGTTCTCCACCGGCCACATCACCGGCGCGCTGAACATCCCCTACGACAAGCTGGACAGCCGCATCGCCGAGCTGGACAAGCACAAGGCCAAGACCCTGATCGTGGTCGACGCCATGGGCCAGCACGCCGGCAGCATCTGCGGCAAGCTGAAGAAGGCCGGCTACGACGTCTCCCGCCTGGGCGGCGGCATCGCCAGCTGGCGCGGCGACAACCTGCCGGTGGTGAAGTGACATGCAGCCGGTGGTCATCTACTCCAGCGACTACTGTCCCTACTGCGTGCGCGCCAAGCAGCTGCTGAGCCACAAGGGCGTCGCCTTCACCGAGATCCGCGTCGACGGCCAGCCGGACGTGCGCGCCGAGATGAGCCGCAAGGCCGGGCGCACTTCGGTGCCGCAGATCTGGATCGGCGCCACCCACGTCGGCGGCTGCGACGACCTCTACGCCCTGGAGCGCGCCGGCAAGCTGGACGCGCTGCTGCGCGGCTAACCCTCCACGCAACGAACAAGGAAAGCAAAGCATGACCGAACAAGCCAACGGCGCCGCCGCGCAGAACGACCAGCCGCAGTTCTCCCTGCAGCGCATCTACGTCCGCGACCTGTCCTTCGAGGCGCCGAAGACCCCGGAAATCTTCCGCCAGGAGTGGAAGCCGGGCATCACCCTCGACCTCAACACCCGCCAGAAGGACCTGGGCGGCGACTTCCACGAGGTCGTGCTGACCGTCTCGGTCACCGTGAAGAACGGCGACGACACCGCCTTCATCGCCGAAGTGCAGCAGGCCGGCATCTTCCTGATCAAGGGCCTCGATGCCGCCGCGATGAGCCACACCCTCGGCGCCTTCTGCCCGAGCCTGCTGTTCCCCTACGCCCGCGAGGCGCTGGACAGCCTGGTGGTGCGCGGCTCGTTCCCGGCGCTGATGCTCTCGCCGGTCAACTTCGACGCCCTCTACGCCCAGGAACTGGCGCGCATGCAGGCGGCCGAAGCCACGGCCTGAAGCCGGCGCCGCCGACAGGAAACCCCGCCGTGCGCGGGGTTTTTTGTCGGTTCCGCTACCAAGGGATGGTTCAAAAGCGTGACGCGGTTCGCTATTTTGATGCGCGTCACTACGCATTATCGTCGGACTGTCATGATGCCGTCGCAAGGTCGGCGCGTGGCGGGATCGAGCCTCAGGCGGTGGCGAAACCGTGCTGGCGCCAGGCCTCGTAGACGGTCACCGCCACCGCGTTGGACAGGTTCAGGCTGCGGCAGCCGGGGCGCATCGGCAGGCGCAGCAGCTGTTCGGGCGGCAGGCTGGCCAGCACCTCGGTCGGCAGGCCGCGGCTCTCCGGGCCGAACAGCAGCACGTCGCCGGCCTGGTAGTCCATCTCCGCGTAACTGTTATTGGCTTTGGTGGTGAGTGCCAGTATCCTGCCCCCGGCCAGGGTCGCGAGGCAGCTCTCCAGCGAGGCATGACGAGTTACCGTCGCGTACTCGTGGTAGTCGAGACCGGCACGGCGCAGGCGCTTGTCGTCGAGCTCGAAACCGAGCGGTTCGACCAGGTGCAGATGGCAGCCGGTATTGGCGCAGAGTCGGATGATGTTGCCGGTATTGGGCGGGATTTCCGGCTGGAACAACACAACATGAAACATCGGGCGGGCCTGTGCGAATCGGGACGCCGCGCATTCTAGCGGTTTGCGGCCTGCCAGCGGGCCGCCTGCCGAACTGTCCCGGACCTGCGGACAAGGAGAAAGCCTTTGCTGGCCTGGCTGAAGCGAACCCCCAAAGCTGCCGATCAACTGCTCGGGCTGGCCCCCGTGGCGGGCGGCTGCGCGCTGGTCGGCGTGCAGCGCCAGGGCGGTGCCGTGCAGCTGCCGCTCGGCGAGCTGGTCGCCACCGCGCCGGGCGGCGCGGTCGAGCCGCTGCGCGAGCGGGTCGAGGCGCTCGGCCTGCAGGGCCGCCCGGCCAGCCTGCTGCTGGCCGCCGGCGACTACCAGCTGCTGCTGGTCGAGCGCCCCGAGGTGCCTCCCGCCGAACTGCGCGCCGCGGTGCGCTGGCGCATCCGCGAGCTGGTCAGCGCGCCGCTGGACAGCCTGGTGGTGGATGCCTTCGCCCTGCCCGACGACGCCTACCGCGGGCGTACGCCGATGGCCTACTGCGCCGTGCTGGCGCAGTCGCGCATGCAGGCGCTGGCCGACTGGGTGACCGGGGCCGGCCTGCGCCTGCACAGCATCGACATCCCGGAAATGGCCCTGCGCAACCTCGGCCTGCTGGCCGGTGCCGACGCGCAGAACCTCGCCGTGGTGCTGCTCGGCCCGCGTGCCGGGCTGATCTGCGTGCAGCACGGCGCCGCCCTGTACATGGCGCGGCGCATCGAGCACGGCCTCGACAACCGCGGCGAAGGCGGCGCGCAGCTGGCCCTGGAGATCCAGCGCTCGCTGGACTACTTCGAGAGCCAGCTGGGCAAGGGCTACCTCAGCCGCCTGCTGTTGCTGCCGGCGGTCGAGGCCGACGAGGCGGCGCTCGCCGAGCTGGGCCGCCAGCTGTCGGTGCGGGTCGAGCAGCTCGCCCTGGAGCAGCTGTTTCCCGGCTCGCCGCTGCTCGGCCTGCCCGCCGCGCAGCGCGCGGCCTTCCTGCCGGCGATCGGTGCCGCATTGCGCCAGGAGCGGGGCGGATGACCGATACCGGGGCCATGCAGAACATCAACCTCTACCAGCCGGCGCAGGCGGCCGTCGACGGCCGCCCCGCGCCGCGCCTGCTGGCGCTCGCCGGCCTGGCCCTGCTGCTGGCGATCGCCCTCGATGGCGGCTGGCACTACTGGCGCCTGCAGCAGCTGCAGGCCGAGGTGGACGCCGGCCGCCAGGCCGCCGAGCAGGCCGAGGCGGCGCTGGCCGCCCGTCGCGCCAGCTTCCGCGAGCCCCAGGCCGACCCGCGCCTGCCGCCGCAGCTGGCCGCGCTGGAGGCGGAGAACCGTCAACTGCAGCGCCTCGGCGAACACCTGCAGGGCTTGCTCGCCGAGCGCAGCAGCGGTTTCAGCGGCCCCCTCGATGCCCTCGCCGAGCGCCATCTGGCCGGCGTCTGGCTGGATACCATCCGTCTCGAACAGGGCGGCCGCGACCTGTTGCTGGAAGGCGCGAGCCAGCAGGCCGAACTGCTGCCGGGCTACCTCGCCAGCCTCGGCCGCAGCCCGGCCTTCGCCGGCAGGCAGTTCGCCCGTTTCGATCTCGACCGCGACGATGCCGGCGTGCTGCGCTTCCGCCTAGCCTCGCAGGCGGCCGCCAGCGAGGAGACCGCCCGATGAGCGACCTGGCACAACGCTGGCAGGGCCTGAGCGCCCGCGAACAGTGGATGGCCGCCGGCGTCGCCCTGCTGCTGCCGGCCATGGCCTGGCTGCTGCTCGGCCACGACCCGCTGGCCCAGCGCCTCGCGCGCCTGCAGACCGAGCGCCAGGGCGCCGAGACCCGCCTGCTCGAGGCACGCAGTGCCGATGCCGAGCTGCAGGCGCGCGCCGCCGTCGATCCGGACCGGGCGCTGCGCCAGGCGCTGCTCGCGGCCCAGGCGCTGCGCGAGCGCCAGCTCGCCGGCCTGGAGGAGGAGACGGCCGCGCTGATCGACCCGCAGCGCATGCGGCAGGTGCTGCAGGAACTGTTGCAGAGCCGTCCGCAACTGCGCCTGCTGGCCCTGGAGAGCTTCTCCGCGCCGCTCGAGCTGCCCGCCGCCCTGCCGGAGGGCGAGAAGCCGGCCGCCGCCGAGCGGGAGCAGCCGGATGCCGTGCCGGTGCTCTACCGCCATGGCATGCGCCTGACCCTGGAGGGCAGCTACTTCGAACTGCGCGACTACCTGCGCGGCATCGAGCAGCAGAGCCGCCAGCCCGGCGGCCGCCGCCTGTTCTGGGAGCGCCTCGACTACCAGGTCGGCGAGGCCGGCCCCGGCAAGGCGCGCATCGTCATCGAGCTGTACACCCTCAGCCGTCATGCGGGGTGGGTCGGTGTCTAGGATCCTGCCGCTGATCGCCTGCCTGCTGGCGCTGCCGGTACGCGCCGCCCTCGACCCGACCCTGCCGCCGGCGGCTGCCAGCGCACCGGCAGCCGCTGGCGAGGCGGCGCCGGCGCCGCTGCTGCAGGCCATCCTGCGCGGCCCGGCCGGCGCGCGTGCGGTGATCGGCGGGCGCAGCCTCGCGGTCGGCGAACGCCATGGCGACTGGCGCGTGCTGGCCATCCGCGCACGCAGCGTGCTGATCGAACGCCAGGGGCAGCGCAGCGAGCTGCACCTGAGCCAATCCATTGTGACTCCAGCCACCCGGAGCCCGAGCCGTTGATGCCCTCGATGCCTTTCCGTCCGTCCCGCCTGGCGCTGCTCGCCGCTTGTTGCCTGCTGGCCGCCTGCCAGACCTTCACCGACGGCGACCGCCAGTTGCGCGAGCAGAGCGACCGCCTGTTCGACGAAGCCCTGGCGCAGAGCCGCCAGGACGCGACGCCGCCGCCGGCGGTGCAGGCCGCGCTGCTGCCGCCGCTGCTGCCGGAGGCGGCCGCAGCGGCCGGCGGACCGCGCTTCGACGTGGCGGTGCGCGACATGGACGCCCGCGAGTTCTTCCTCAGCCTGATGGACGGCGCCGGGCAGAACCTGGTGGTGCATCCGGACGTCACCGGCAGCATCACCTTCAGCCTGCGCAACGTCACCCTCGACGAGGTGCTCGCCGCGGTGCGCGACAGCTACGGCTACGACTTCCAGCGCACCAGCTACGGCTACCGCATCCTGCCCAACCAGCTGCTGACCCGCACCTACGACCTCAACTACCTGAACCTGCAGCGCCGCGGCGAAACCGATACCCGGGTCAGTTCCGGCACGGTCACCACCTCGGAGAACGCCAGCAGCGACAGCGACAGCGGCGGCACCACCACCAGCCAGGCCAGCACGGTCAACGCCAGCCAGGTGGTCACCACCAGCCAGGTCGACTTCTGGCGCGAGGTGGGCGACGTGGTCGGCGCGCTGATCGGCGACGAGCCGGGCAACAAGGTGGTGGTCAACCCGCAGGCCAGCCTGCTGGTGGTGCGCGCCTCCAGCGGCGACCAGCAGAACGTCGAGGCCTTCCTCGAGCAGGCCGAGCGCAACCTGCAGCGCCAGGTGATCCTCGAGGCGAAGATCCTCGAGGTGCGCCTGAGCGACCAGTTCCAGGCCGGCATCAACTGGACCCAGCTGGGCAAGGAGGGCAACAGCACCTTCGGGCTCGACCTCGATGGCGCCCAGCTGAGCGGGGCGCAGGGCATCGGCGGGGTGTTCAGCGCGGCGCTCGGCGTCGGCGACTTCAGCGGCCTGCTGCAGCTGCTGGAAACCCAGGGCCAGGTGCGCGTGCTGTCCAGCCCGCGCATCTCCACGCTGAACAACCAGAAGGCGGTGATCAAGGTCGGTACCGACGAGTACTTCGTCACCGACGTCTCCTCGTCCAACACCACCACCGTGGCCGGGGTTTCCGAGCCGACCCAGGACGTCACCCTGACGCCGTTCTTCTCCGGCATCTCGCTGGACGTGACCCCGCAGATCAACCAGCGCGAGGAGGTCACCCTGCACGTGCGGCCGACGGTGAGCCGCGTGCAGGACCAGAACAAGGTCATCACCCTGGGCCAGGACAAGGAACTCAACCTGCCGCTGGCGCTGTCCACCACCCGCCAGTCCGATTCCATCGTCCGCGCGCGCAACGGCCAGATGGTGGTGATCGGCGGCCTGCTCGAGGACATCAACGAGAACACCGACGCCAACGTGCCCTGGCTGTCCAGGCTGCCGTTCCTCGGCTGGCTCTTCCAGCAGCAGCGCAAGGACCTGGTGCGCAGCGAGCTGGTGATCCTCCTGCGTCCGCAGGTGATCGGCGCCGACACCTGGCTGGACGAACTGCAGAAGAGCGCGACCAGCTTCCGCGCGCTGAGGTAGGCGGATGTACCTGAGCTTCTTCGGCCTGCGCGAGAAACCCTTCGCCCTCACCCCCAACACCGCCTTCCTGGTGCGGCTGGCCCCCTACCAGGCCTGCCTCAACCTGCTGCGCGTGGCCTTGGGCGAGGGCGAGGGCTTCATCAAGGTCAGCGGCGAGGTCGGCACCGGCAAGACCCTGCTGTGCCGCGCGCTGCTCAACCTCCTCGGCGAGGAGCGCGGGCGCTGGCAGGTGGCCTGGATCCCCAACCCGGCCCTCGGCCCGCGCGAGCTGCGCCAGGCGCTGGCCCAGGAGCTGCACATCGCCGATGCCGAGCTGCTCGACGAGCACGGCCTGCTCGCCGCCCTCAACCGCCGGCTGATCGAGCTGGCCGGGCAGGGCCGGCGCACCGTGCTGCTGATCGACGAGGCCCAGGCCTTGCCGCCGCGCAGCCTGGAGGCGCTGCGCCTGCTCACCAACCTGGAAACCGAACACTGCAAGCTGCTGCAGGTGGTGCTGTTCGGCCAGCCCGAGCTGGACGCGCTGCTCGAGCGCGCCGAGTTCCGCCAGCTGCGCCAGCGCATCACCTTCTCCTACCGCCTGCGCCCGCTGGACCTGGCCGACACCCGCCGCTACGTCGAGGAGCGCCTGGTGCATGCCGGCTATCGCGGCGATCCGCTGTTCGACGCTGGCGCCCTGCGCCGACTGGTCGCCGGCAGCGGCGGCATTCCGCGGCTGGTCAACATCCTCGCCCACAAGGCGCTGATGGCCGCCTTCGGCAGCGGCAGCCGCCGGGTGCGCGCCGGCCACGTGCAGCGCGCGCTGGAGGACACCGAGGGCGCCCGGCCGTTCCTGCAGCGTGCCGCCCTGCGCCTGGGCTGGGGCCTGGCCGGCGCCGGCGTGCTGCTGCTCCTGTTCGGCCTGTGGCCGTGGCTGCGCCCCTGGCTGCCGGGAGGCATGCCATGAGTCTGGTCAACGACATGCTGCGCGACCTCGAGGCGCGTCACGCACCGCCGTTCGAGCGGGCGCCGCTGGAGGGCCTGCTGCCGGCCGACGAGGGCGCCGCGGCCCGCCGCGCCGGGCGCCGCCGCCTGCTGCTGGCGCTGCCGTTGCTCGGCGGTGCCGCGCTTGCCGCGCTGCTGCTGGCGCGACCCTGGGCGACGGATGCCGCCGCCGCGCCGGTCGTGGCGCCGCCGCCTGCCGGCGCCGTGGCGCAGCCTGCTCCTGCTGCGGCCGCGCCCGTGCCCGCGCCCGTGCCCGCGCCGCTGCCGGTTGCGCCCGAGCCAGCGACCGCGGCGGCCGGCGAGCCGCCGGTGCGCCTGCTGGCCACCCTGCCGCAGCACGGGCGCGAGCGCTTCGTCCTGCAGCTGCTGCTCGACCGCGCCCCCGAGTACCGGCGCAGCGAGCAGAGCGGCGCGGTCAGCCTGCGCCTGCCCCGCCTGCAGCTGGACGACCAGGGGCCGCGCGCCGGCGGTTTCGCCGGCGATGGCCGCAGCCTGAGCTGGAGCCTGCAGCCCGTGGGCGACGGCGCCGAACTGCTGCTGGTCGGCCTGGGCAGCGAACTGCAGGTGTTCGACCGCCTGGAGCCGGCCGGCGAGCGCTGGCAGCTGTGGGTCGAGGTGCCGCTCGTCGCCGACCCCTTCGATCCCGCGCAACTGCCGGCGGCCGGCGATCCGGTGGCCGGCGATCCGGCGGCCGGCGAGGAGCCGCCGGCCGACGACTATCCCGCGCTGCCTGCCGCCCCCGCCCGCCCCGCGCAAGCGGCGCCCGCGGCCCGGCCGGCTTCGCCGCCTGCCGCAGCGGCGGCACCGTGGCAGAGCGCGCCGGTGGTGGTCGCCGCGTCCCCGGCGGCGCCCCCGGCGCAGACCGGCGTCGCGCAGACCGGCGTTGCGCAGACCCGCGCCGCGCAGGCCAGCGTCGCCAGCCATCGCCCGGACTCGCTGAGCGAGGCGCGCCAGGCCCTGCTGGCCGGCGAGCGAGCGCGCGCCATCGCCCTGCTGGAGGCGCTGCTGCGCAGGGAGCCGGACAACCGCGAGGCGCTGCGCTGGCTGGCCCGGGCCTGGTTGGCCGACGGGCAGGCGGAGCGCCTGGCCGCCGAGCTGCCGGCGCAGCTGGCGCGTTTCCCGGCCGACGGCGAGCTGCGCGTGCTGCTCGCCCGCGCCCAGCTGCAGGCCGGCGACAGCGCCGCGGCAGCGGCCACCCTGGCCGGACGGCTGCCGCCGCTGGCCGAGGACCCGGCCTACCACGCGCTGCTCGCCGCCACCTACCAGCAGACCGGCCAGTGGCGCGAGAGCGCGCGGCTGTACCGCAACCTGGTGCTGCTGCGCCCGGCGCAGGCGAGCTGGCAGCTGGGCCTGGGCATCGCCCTCGAACAGCTCGGCGAGCGCGCCGAGGCTGCCCGACACTACCGCCAGGCGCTGCAGGGGCAGGGCCTGGATGACGCCAGTCGACGCTACGCCCGCGAGCGGGTGCAGGTCCTGGGAGGAGATTCCTGATGGATGGTGGCGACAAGCGCCGGCGCAAGGTCCGCCTCGGCGACCTGCTGGTGCAGAACGGTCTGATCAGCGAGGGCCAGCTGCAGCTGGCGCTGGACGAGCAGAAGCGCAGCGGCGCCAAGCTCGGCCGCGCGGTGGTCGACATGGGCTTCATCAGCGAGCAGAAGCTGCTCGAGGCGCTGTCGCGCCAGCTCGACATTCCCTGGGTCGACCTGCGCCAGTTCCGCTTCAACGAGGCGCTGATCCAGCGCCTGCCCGAAGCCCTGGCGCGGCGCTTCCGCGCCATCCTGCTGGTGCAGGAGGGCGACTCCCTGCTGGTCGGCATGAGCGACCCGCTCGACCTGTTCGCCCTCGACGAACTGACCCGCCTGCTCGGCCAGCCGGTCAGGCCGGCGGTGGTGCGCGAGGGCGACCTGGTCGACTGCCTCGACCGCTTCTACCGCCGCAGCGGCGAGATCGCCGAACTGGCCGGCCAGCTCGACGAGCGCCTGGAGGAGAGCGACTTCGACTTCAGCGGCCTGAGCCTGGACAACAGCGACGCGCCGGTGGTGCGTCTGCTGCAGATGCTGTTCGAGGACGCCGTGCAGATGAAGGCCTCGGACATCCACATCGAGCCGGACGAGCAGGTGCTGCGCATCCGCCAGCGCATCGACGGCGTGCTCAACGAGCAACTGATCAAGGAAACCCGCATCGCCTCGGCGCTGGTCATGCGCCTGAAGATCATGGCCGGCCTGGACATCTCCGAGAAGCGCCTGCCGCAGGACGGCCGCTTCAACATCCGGGTGAGGAACCACAGCCTCGACGTGCGCGTCTCGACCATGCCGGTGCAGTTCGGCGAATCGGTGGTGCTGCGTCTGCTCGACCAGAGCGCCGGGGTGTTCCGCCTCGAGGGCACCGGCATGCCGGCGGAGATGCTGGCGCGCCTGCGCCTGCTGCTGCAGCGCCCGCACGGCCTGGTGCTGGTCACCGGCCCCACCGGCTCGGGCAAGACCACCACCCTGTACGCCGGGCTGTCCGAACTGAACAGCCCGGAGAAGAAGATCATCACCGTCGAGGACCCGGTGGAATACCGCCTGCCGCGGGTCAACCAGGTGCAGGTCAACCCGAAGATCGAGCTGACCTTCGCCCGCGTGCTGCGCGCCGCCCTGCGCCAGGACCCGGACATCGTGCTGGTCGGCGAGATCCGCGACCAGGAAACCGCCGAGATCGCCCTGCGCGCCGCGCTCACCGGCCACCTGGTGCTGTCCACCCTGCACACCAACGACGCCCTGACCTCGCCGTTGCGCCTGATCGACATGGGTGCCGAGCCGTTCCTGGTGGCCAACGCCCTCAACGCCGTGGTCGCCCAGCGCCTGGTGCGCCGGGTCTGCGAGCACTGCCGCGTCGAGGAGGCGCCGGGCGAGCGCGAGCTGCGCTGGCTGGAGGTCATCCACGGCGCCCCGCTGGCCGGGCGGCGCTTCGTGCGCGGCAACGGCTGCCACCAGTGCCACAACACCGGCTATCTGGGGCGCATCGGCGTCTACGAACTGCTCGAGGTCGACGGCGCCATGGCCGCCGCCCTGCGCCGCCACGACCCGCAGGGCTTCATCGACGCCGCCCGCACCCAGCCGCACTACCGGCCGCTGGCCGCGAGCGCGCTGGACTATGCGCTGGCCGGGCTGACCAGCGTCGAGGAAGTGCTGCGGGTCAGCGCCAGCCTCAGTGACGGGCTGGTGGTCTGATGGCCAGCTTCCGCTTCAGCGGGCGCGACGCCCAGGGCCGCAAGATCGGCGGCGTCCGCCAGGCCGCCAGTGCCGAGGCGCTGGCCGGCGAGTTGCTGGCCGAGCGCATCACCCCGCTGAACATCGAGGCCGAAGCGCAGGCGTCCGCCGGCGGCGAGCAGGATGCCCTGCGCGCGCTGAACCGGCTGCTCGGCCGCGAACGGGTCGAGCTGGAGGAGCTGATCATCTTCTGCCGGCAGATGTACAGCCTGAGCAAGGCCGGCGTGCCGATCATCCGCGCCATCGGCGGGCTCGCCGAATCGACCCGCAACCCCTACTTCCACGAGATCCTGCAGGCCCTGCGTGCCGATCTGGAGGGGGGCAACGCCATGGCGGTGGCGCTGGGCAGCCACCCGAAGGTGTTCAACCCGCTGTTCGTCAGCATGATCAGTGTCGGCGAGAACACCGGCCAGCTCGACCAGGCCTTCCGCCAGCTGGCCGGCTACCTGGAGATGGAGCGCGAGACGCGCAAGCGCATCAAGCAGGCCACCCGCTATCCGCTGTTCGTGATGGTCGCCATGGGTGTGGCGCTGGCGGTGATCAACCTGCTGGTGATCCCGGCCTTCTCCAAGGTGTTCGCCCAGTTCCACGCCGAGCTGCCCTGGCCGACCCGCGTGCTGATCGGCTTCTCCGAATTCATGCAGCACTGGTGGTGGCTGCTGGCCATCGCCCTGGTCGGCGCGCTGGTCGGCTTCCGCCGCTGGACCGCCACCGAGGCCGGCGCGTTGGTCTGGGACCGCTACAAGCTGCGCCTGCCCATCGTCGGCGCCATCTTCGAGCGCATCGCCCTGGCGCGCTTCACCCGCACCTTCGCGATGATGTATCGCGCCGGCCTGCCGCTGCTGCAGACCCTGGCGATCAACAGCAACACCGTGGGCAACCGCCATATCGGCCGGGCGATCACCGCCATGCGCGGCGGGGTCGAGCGCGGCGAGGCGCTGACCCGCGGCGCCGCCGCCAGCGGGCTGTTCACCCCGCTGGTGCTGCAGATGATGGCGGTCGGCGAGGAAACCGGCGCGCTGGACGACCTGTTCGTCGAGGTCGCCGACTTCTACGAGCAGGAGGTGGACTACGACCTCAAGCGCCTGGCCGACGCCATCGAGCCGATCCTCATCGTCGCCATGGGCGTGATGGTGCTGATCCTCGCGCTGGGGGTGTTCCTGCCGATGTGGGAGCTGTCGGCGGCGGCCAAGGGCGTCCAGTGAGGCCGCTGCCGGCGCGGGATGCGCGGCTGCTGCTGGTGGCGCCGCTGCGCCGAGGCGGTCGATGGCTGCTGTCCTTGATGCTGGGCAGTGTGATCGTTATCTCCTTGTGGCATATTGCAGCCGACAGCGAGCGGGCAGCCACGAACACGACGGTGGCGCGCCTTGCGGCCAGCCTCAATGCGCTGGCCGCCGAGAATATGGCGCAGGGCCGCCCGCTGGACGCGGGCCGGGCCGCGCCCAATCCGTTCACCCTGCTGCGCTGGCAGCAGGGCAACTATTGTGGCGAGCTGGCCGAGAGCCGGACGCCGCGCCGGGGCTGCTGGTACTTCCTGCCGCAGCAGGCCCGGGTGCTGTACCGCGCCCGCTTCGACGGCTGGCGCAGCGGCGGGAAGGAAGGCGTGCAGGTCTGGCAGTTGGTGCGTCTTCCACTGCAAACCATGGAAACCGCAAAGGCCGAGCGGCCGACCGCCGTGGAGCTGCGGGCGGTGGACTGGACCGACCCCGTGACAACGCCCACAGGGCAAATGGAGATGGAGAGATGAAACAGCAGAAGGGTTTTACCCTGATCGAACTGGTGGTGGTTATCGTGATCCTCGGCGTGCTCGCCGCGGTGGCGCTGCCGCGCTTCATGAATGCGACCGAGGATGCGCACACCGCGGCGGTCAACGGCACCGGCGGCGCGCTGGCGGCCGGCGTGGCGCTGGTGCGTTCGCAGTGGGAGCTGAACCGGGTGAAGGGGATCGCCAACCCGAACACCAACGTGACTAATTTCGGCGACGGCACCGTGGACGTGAACGCCAGTGGCTGGCCGGTGGGTACTACTGCCAGCGGTAGTGCTGCTGCCTGTGTGGAAGTCTGGCAGGGCGTGCTGCAGGGCTCTGCTCCGCGTGTAGCCGAAGCCGCCGCTGCCGGCATCGACTATGTCGCCAGCTATACCGCCCCGGCCTGCACCTATACCTACAGCCTGGACGGTCGCACCACTGGCCAGCGCACCATCGTCTACACCACCACCACCGGTGTCGTGACCAGCAACGCCGACTGATACATTTCACTCTCAACCTGAATAGCCAATCCGGAAGGACGCAATCATGAAAAAACAGCAAAGCGGTTTCACCCTGATCGAACTGATCATGGTCATTGTGGTACTGGGGATTCTGGCGGCATTCGCGCTGCCGCGGTTTGCCGATTTTAGTGGTCAGGCACGTGCATCTTCTATTCAGGGTCTGGCCGGAGCCTTGCGCTCGGCCTCGGCCATTGCCCACTCGGCGCAGTTGGCCACCGCCAACTCGACAGGTAGCACCTCTGTAACTCTGGAGAATCAAGTTATTACCATGATTGATGGTTATCCAACTGCAAATACCGCTGGCATCGTTGCCGCTGCCCAGGTTGACCCGGCGGGTTATGCTGCTACCGCAGGTGCTGCCACCGCAGGTGGAGACATCACCTTCAAGCCTGCAGGCTTCACTGGCGCCAACTGCTCCGTGACTTACACCGCTGCCGATGCTGCTGGAACCACCGCTGCAGAGAAAGCATCTCAGGTTGTGGCGGATACTAGCGGCTGCTGAGTTAGTTAGCCTGATCGAGCCTACGCTCTAGCGTAGGCTCGACCTCTCTACTCAAACTCAAATAAATAGCTTCAAAGATCGGCAGGAAGTCGGTCGCTACACTCGAGCAAGGATTCTTCATGCAAGCAAGGCAACAGGGCTTTACCCTGATCGAACTCATTCTGGTGATTCTGATGCTCGGTATTCTCGCCGCCTTCGCTCTACCGCGCTTCGCCAATCTTGGGCGGGATGCGCGCATCGCCAGTATCGAAGGCGCCGCAGGGTCGATTCGCTCCGCCACGGCCATTGGCCATGCGGCCTGGCTGGCCAGTGGTGGCACGGCGACCGATGTCGCCTACAAGGATACCTTCGTGCTGATGCAGGGGGGGTATCCCCAGGCGCATATCAAGATTGCCGGCGCCGTCGGTATTGTCGGGGCGGCCGGCATCGCCACCGACAGCTACCAGATCGACCCGCTGCCCTATACCAATGTGAACCGATCGACGGTGATCATCCGTCCGCTGGGTGTTGCCTCCACCGCGAATTGCTACGTGAGCTACACGCAAGCCAATCTGACGGGCACCGTCCTGCCTTCCATCAGCGTACAGACCAGCGGCTGCTGACGCTCCCCATGCACTCCCGCGGCTTCACCCTGGTCGAGCTGATCCTGATGATAGTGATCATCGGCATCCTCGCCGCCGTGGTGGGGCCGCGCTTCTTCCAGCGCTCGACCTTCGACGAGCGCCTCTACGCCGAGGAGGTCCGCGCCGGTCTGCGCCATGCGCAGAAGCTGGCGCTGGCCGGCGGCTGCCGCATCCGCTTCAGCCTGGATGCCACCGGCTACCGTGTGCTGCGCGATACCGACTGCGAGGGCAGCGGCGCCACTTTCGTGCCCGTGCTCGACCCCGCGAGCGGCCAGACGCCCTATGCGGGTACGCCCCCGGCCGGCACGACGCTGTCCGCGCCGCTCACCATCGACTTCGATGCTCTCGGCCGACCCAGTGCGGCGGCCAGCGTCACCCTCGGCGCCGGCCATGCCGTGCGCGTCGAGGCGGAAACCGGGTTCGTGCCGTGAAGCGCCAGTGCGGCATGACCCTGGTGGAGCTGGTGATCGCCATCGTCATCGTCGGCATCGCCGCGGCGGCCTTGTACAGCGCCATGGCCAGCATCGGTGGGCGCTCCGCCGACCCCATGCTGCGCCAGCAGAGCCTGGCCGTCGCCGAGGCCTATCTGGAGGAGATCCTCGCCCGGGACTTCCTCGATCCGGCCAGCCACGCGCAGTGCCCGGCGCCTCCTGCGGCACGTGCCGACTTCGACAACGTCTGCGACTACGCCGGTCTCGACGATGCGGGCGCCCACGGTGCCGATGGCGCCCCGATTGCCGGCCTGCAGGGCTACCGGGTCCGCGTCGCGGTCGCCCCGCAGGCCTTCAATGGCCTGAGCGCTGCGGCAGCGCTGCAGGTAGTGGTGACGGTCGAGGCCCCGGACGGCCAGCAACTGACCCTGTCCGGCTGGCGCACCTGCTACGGCGAGCACGATGGTACGGGGGCTTACGCATGCGTACCCTGACCCGCAGCGCATTCGATGTGCAGCGTAGGGTGGGTAAGCGCGCAGCGTTACCCACCGGGGAGCGGCTGGAAAACGCTGCGCGGTTTTCCACGGGGTGGCCATCCCCCCTGCGTTTGCCTGCGGCCCGCCAGCGCGGCTTCACCCTGGTGGAGCTGATCCTGGTGATCGTCCTTTCCGCCATCGTCGGGGTGATGGTCAGCACAGTGCTGACGCGTCCGCTGGAGGGCTTCGTCGCCCAGAGCCGGCGCGCCGAGCTGGTGGACATCGGCGCCACGGCGCTCAACCGCATGCAGCGCGACATCCGCATGGCGGTGCCCGGTTCGCTGCGCCTGAGCCCCGACGGCCAGGCGCTGGAGCTGCTGCTCATCCATAGTGCCGGCCGCTACCTGGCCAACCGTGCCGACGGCGTCAGCCTGAGCTTCGCCGCCTCGTCTTCGGCGGATTGCCGGGGGCCGCTGGTGGCCGGCGTGCCGGCCTGCAACGTGCTGCAGGTGCTCGCCCCGGACTTCCAGCCGCCGGCCTCCGCCTGGCTGGTGGTCGCCAGCACGCCGTTCAGCTGGACGCCGAGCAACCCCGGCAATATCACCCCCACCGGGACCGTTTTCACCCGCCTGGCGGATTCGGTCGACTTTCCCGGCATCAGCCTGATCCGCGTCGCGCCGCCCGGCGGTTCCTTCGCCTTCGCCGCCGTCTCGGCGCAGCGACGCATCTATTTCGCCGACCGGGTGGTCGGCTATCGCTGCATGGGTGACGGCCGCTTGCTGCGCTACGAGCACGACCAGTTGCAGGCCACGCTGCCCGCCGCCCTGCCGTCCACCGGCCGCCTGCAGGCCGACCGGGTGACCGGCTGCGACTTCCGCTTCGCCGACGGTCTGGCCAGCCTGCGTCTGGACATCGGCGCGGCGGGCGAGAGCATCCGTCTGGCTCAGCAGGTACAGGTGAGCAATGCGCCCTGAACGTGGATTCGCCCTGGTGGCGGCGCTGTTCGTGATGGTCGTCATCGCCGCGGTGGTGGCGACCATGAGTCGGCTGTCGGTCACCCAGAACACCAGCCTCGACCTTGCCGTGCAGCAGGCCCGTGCCTACCAGGCCGCTCGCGCCGGCCTGGAGTGGGGGTTGCACCAGTTGCTGCTGGAGAGCAACGTGGCGGGCGTCTGCCCGCAGGGCAGCGTGTCGATGGCCGGCAGCGGCCTCGCCGATTTCAGCGTGAACCTCGCCTGCATCAAGCTGCCCTGCACGACGGCCACCTGCGCGCAGAGCTACACGGAGGGCAGCCGCACCTTCAACCTGTACCGGCTGACCGCCACGGCCGGCAACGGCAGCCCGGACAGCCGGGTGGACTACGCCTGGCGGCGGCTGGAAGTGACGGTGGAGAAATAGCCTATGTGCCGGATCTTGTTAAGTGTGCTCATGCTGGGGTGGGTGGTTTCGGCTTGGGCTGACCTTGGGATCAATGCCGATAATTTTCCCAACGGCATTCAGAGTCACACGAACAATGGCAAGATTACCTTTGGCTGGAATGGCGTGCTGGAAACCGATAATCAGCAAGTTAGGGCCGGCAGTATCGTGCAGAACTTATCTCAGCCTACGCCGACCTGCGGTGCTTCCGGGTTCTGCCAGGCGATATCACCGGCTGCACCGAAACAGGATGCTGGTAGTTTTCGGAGCGCTTCGGGCTCGCCCCCTTCAGTCAATGTGGGTTATAGGGGAAGTGCAGCTGTAAACGCCAATGGGAGCAATGAGTATAAAAATTGGGATGTTGGTCAGGAGGCCACGCTGACCATCAATGGCAATGGCGAGACCTTCCTGATAGATAAGCTGGATTTGGCATATCGTGCAACCTTGGTCTTGGGAGGGGGTGACTACTGGATTGATGAAATAAAATTCAGCGGCAGTGAAGTCAAGATCATCATCCCCGCCGGAGAGACGGTGAGGATATTCGCGAAAAAGTCTTTCAGTGTTTCATTCAAGTCGATAATCAACTACCGGGACGCCGCTACACCGGGGCTTCCCGAGCAGTTGTTCATCTATGCGTACGACGACGTCACAGTGGATAACCAGAGCCTGATCCCCGGCTATATCTACAGCAGGAAAAAGGTGACGATCGGCAATGCGGCCACTTGGAAGGGGGCGATAACGGCGGACGACGTCACTCTCGAGTCCAGCGGGGCGAGGGTGATTTATGCCGTGCCTCCCGAACCGCCCGCTCCGCAGACCTGCCTCGGCGACGACTTCAATCGCCTGGCCCTGGGTTCCAGCGACTGGGCGGTGACCAGCCGCAACGGTAGTTTCGGGGTGCCGAAGATCGTCGGCAACCGCCTGCGGCTCACCAACAACTCCGGCAATGTCGCCACAGGAGCCACCCTCCAGCGGCTGGTGCCCGCCTCGGCCAACTTCGTGCAGGTGGAGTTCAAGTACTACGCCTATGGCGGCAACGGCGCCGACGGGGTGGCAGTGACATTCTCCGACGCGACGCAGACACCGCAGCCGGGCGGCTACGGCGGCTCGCTGGGTTATGCCCAGAACGGCAGCATCAGCGGTTTTTCCGGCGGCTGGCTGGCCGTGGCGCTGGACGAGTACGGCAACTTCTCCAACCCGACCGAAGGGCGGGTTGGCGGGCCGGGCTTTCGTCAGGACTCGGTGTCGGTACGCGGTTCCGGCTCCGGCACGACGGGCTATCGTTATCTGGCGGGCACCGCGGCCAACCTCAGTCCGGGTATCGATATATCCGGAGGTACCGCGGGGCCGGGGCATACCTATCGCATCACGCTGGACAACACGGTTGCCGGCAAGGCCATGCTCAAGGTCGAGCGCAATACCGGAGCGGGCTTCACGACACTGGTTTCCTCGTTCGACGTGTTGGCCAGCAGCGGGCAGGCCGCTCTGCCTGCCAACTTCTATCTGACGTTCACGGGATCTACCGGCGGCTCGAACAATATCCACGAACTGGATGATCTGCAGGTGTGTGCGACCAGGATGGATCCGGTCGGCCAGCAGATCGATCACTACGAGTTCGTGCATGCCGGCAATGCGCTGACCTGCAATCCGCTGAGCGTCGAGGTGCGCGCCTGCCTGAATGCCGACTGCTCGCTGCGCCATACCGACCCGGTCAGCGTCACCCTGTCGCCGAGCGGCTGGGAGGGCGGCAGCAGCCGCACGTTCAGCGGCGGCACGCTGGTGGACAACCTGCGGGTCACCACGGCGCAGACGGTGACGCTGGGGGTGAGCAACTCCAGTCCGCCCCTGAAGGCACTGAGCCAGACGCTGTGCAAGGTCGGCGCGGCGCCGCTGTCGACCAACTGCAGCGTGGCCTTCGCCGACAGCGGCTTCATCTTCGACGTGCCGACCCTGCTGGCCAGGAAGGAGCAGACCGGCATCGCGCTGCAGGCGGTACGCAAGGACAACGCGACCCAGCGCTGCGTACCGGCTTTCGGCCCGGCCACCCGCACGCTGCAGTTCTCGAGCGGCCATGTCGATCCCGGCTCGGGCAGCATGCGGCCGTGGATCAACGACACGGAGATTCTGGCGTCACCGACTGCTCTGCCGCTCGTCTTCGACAACCAGGCCACGGCATGGCTGAAGGTGCGCTACGACGATGCCGGTCTGATGCAGCTGAATGCCCGCTTCGACGGCACGGGGCTGGAGAGCGGTCTGGTGATGACCGGTACCGACCAGTTCGTCAGCATGCCCTACGGGCTTCATATGTTCATTCCGGAGCAGGATAGTGCGTGCAGTACAGCCACGGTGGGCAATGATGATTGTGCGGCGCTGCGCGTGAAAGGGCAGCGGGTTGCGGCCGGCGACGACTTCCCGCTGAGCATTCGCGCGGTGGCCTGGCAGGCCGACGGCGAGGCGCTGACCGCCGCGGCGCTGAGCGACAACGAGGCAACGCCGAACTTCGAGCTGGCCAGCATCGGCCTGACTGGCACCCTGGTCGCGCCGACCCCAGCCGAGGGGGGCGTGGCAGGCTCCTTCTACCGGCACAATGCCGATGGCAGTCGAACAGTGCTCGCCAGCTACGATCATGTCCGGGGCGCCAGCACCGACCTGACGGTGAGCCAGGGCGAGGTCGGCATCTTCCAACTCACTGCAACGCCTGTGGCCGGCAGCTATCACGGGCAGACGGTCGGCGGCGGCACCAGCGCCCTGATCGGCCGCTTCACCCCGGCCTACCTCGGCGTGACCAGTTCGGCCAGCCTGGCCCCGGCCTGCGGTGCCTTCAGCTACCAGGGCCAGCTCATCGGCTTCGCCGGCGGCCAGCCGCAGATCGCGGTGACCGGCTTCAACCGCCAGGGCGCGGTGACCCGCAACTACGACCGCGGGGCGTTCTGGCGCCTGGCGCCGCCGCAGCGCCAGCCCTACAGCCTGATCGCGGCGGGCAGGCCGAATCTGGCCGCGCGGCTGCAGAGCCTGGGCGATGCGGAGTCGCTGGCTATCGTCGACAGTGGCGCGGCGGACGGCCGCCGTGCCTTCGACTGGCGGGCCGATGGTGTGCGCCCGGCCGATGCGCTGCGCTGGCAACTGCCGTCGCCGCCGTCGGACGAGGACCTGCCGTTGGTGCTGACCGCCGCGGGGGAACATGTCCGGCTCAGGATTGGGGCCAGCGAACTGACCGATCTCGACGGCACCTGCTACGGCAGCGGCGGGGCCTGCCAGGACTTCGAGCATGCCTTCGGCGGCACCGAGCTGCGCCTGGGCCGCCTGCGCCTCGACGCGGCCAGCGGCCCGCAGAACCAGGCGCTGGACCTGCCCTACTGGCTGGAGAGCTGGCAGAGCCAGGGCGGCAGCAGCGTCTGGGGCGAGACCCTGGGGGACACTTGTTCCACGCCGGCAGCGTTGGGGCAGGTGGTGCTGTCCGGCTTCAGTGGCGGCCTGCAGGCCAGCGATTTCCCGACGCCTCCCGGCAGTCTGGAGGCGCCGCCGGTTGCCACGCCGACGCCGAGCGGAGTGGTTCGCCTGCCGGCGCCCAACAAGTCGGGCAGCGTGCTGGCGACGCTGTCCGGTCTGAACGGCGCCTCGCCGGCGCTGCCCTGGCTGTGGTTCGACTGGAACGGCGACGGCACGCCGGAGGCGGCCTCGGCACGGGCGACCTTCGGCGTGCAGGCCGTGCAGCGTGCGCTGATCTTCCGTCGCGAACTCTATCGCCAGTAGCCGAGCGGCACGCTTTTGGTGCGAAGGGCACAACGGTCGTGCGTCAGGGCGGGTTTTGGCGTCAATCCGACACCCGGGGCGCTGACGCCAGGCCGGCGGGCGACCGGGAGAAACCGCCCTGCAGGTGCAAAAAAGCCCCGGATCGCGCTGCGATCCGGGGCTCTGGGCATAAAAGGGGGAATCCCCGGCCTGCCTGTACCGTGGTCCCCGAAACTGGAGACCATACTCTTTGCATATGACGTGCCAGTTTCAGTCGGAAGTCATTTGGCTTGTGTTGCTGCGGCGCCACGCTCCGGCATCCGGGTGAGCAGCAGGGCCAGCAGGCAGCCGACGCCGGTGGCGCCGACGATCAGGCTCATCGGCAGCGGACTGCCGTCGTGCAGGGCGCTGACCAGGGCGCTGCAGGCGGTACCGAGGCCGAACTGGCCCGCCACGGCCAGGCCGGCGGCAGCGCCGGCCTGCTTCGGGAAGCGCGCCAGCAGGCTGGCCACGCTGTTGGCACCGAGCAGGCCGGTGACGCTGATGTAGAACAGCAGGCAGGCGACGATGGCGGTCAGGCCGCCGATGCCGCTGGCGCCGAGGATCGCCAGGCCCAGGCCGGAGAGGGCGGCGATGCTGGCGCCGAACACCAGCATGCGCTGCGGGCCGAGGCGGCCGACCAGACGCGCGTTGAGCAGGGTGAAGACGATGATGCCGCCGACGTTCAGGCTGAACAGCCAGCCGTAGTGCTGCGGCGATACGCCGAAGTACTGGATGTAGACGAACGGCGAGGCGGTGATGAAGGCGAACATGCCGCCGAACGACAGGCCCATGCACAGGATGTAGCCGAGCGCCTGCGGCTGCAGGGCGATGTGGCCGTAGGCGCGGAAGGCGGCGGCGAGCGAGGTGCCGCGCTTGTCGGCCGGGTGGGTCTCGGGAATCTTCCAGGCCACGGCCAGCAGGCACAGGCCGGCGAAGACCATCAGCACCACGAACAGCGAGCGCCAGCCGGCGATCAGGATCAGGTAGCCGCCGATCAGTGGGGCGATCAGGGTGGCGAACATGGTCACTAGGTGCATCAGCGACAGCACCCGGGCGGCGTCCTTGAGCGGGAACAGGTCGCGCACGATGGTGCGCGCCAGCACCGAGGCGCCGGCGCCGCCGAGCGCCTGCAGCACGCGCCAGAACACCAGCTGTTCGGCCTCGGCGGCGAGGGTGCAGCCGAGGCTGGCCAGCACGTACAGGGCGATGCCGCCGAGCAGCAGCCTGCGCCGGCCGAAGCGGTCGGACAGCGGGCCGTAGAGCAGCATGCCAGCGCACAGGCCGGCGAGGAACACGCTGATGGTCAGCTGGATCTGCGCCTCGGGCGCGCCGAGATCCGCGGCGATCAGCGGCAGACTCGGCAGGTACATGTCGATCGACAGCGGGCCGAAGGCCACCAGCGCGGCCAGCAGGACGATCAGGCGTTGGGGGTTGGCGACGGCGACCATGCAATCTCCGGTAAGTCGCGAGGGGGAAATGAACAAGGCCGCCCGGAGGCGGCCTTGGGGGTACAGCTTACAGACTGAGCAGGCACAGGGTGATGGCGGGGAACAGCGCCAGCACGATGATGCGCAGGATGTCCGAGGCCAGGAAGGGCAACACGCCCTTGGCGGTCTCGGTCAGCGGCACGTCGCCGGCGGCGCGCTGGACGATGAACAGGTTCATCCCCAAGGGTGGCGTCACCAGGCCGATCTCCACCACCATCAGGGCGAGGATACCGAACCAGATCGACTTCTCGGTGGCGTCCAGGCCGAAGAAGTCCAGGCCCATGATCACCGGGTAGAAGATCGGGATGGTCAGCAGGATCATCGCCAGCGAGTCCATCACGCAGCCGAGCAGCAGGTACAGCACGAGGATGGCGAACAGCACCAGCATCGGCGCCAGGCCGCTGTTCTTCACCCACTCGGCCAGCTCGTTGGGCATCTGGGTCAGCGCCAGGCCCGAGTTGAGCAGATCGGCGCCGAGCAGCACGAGGAAGATCATCGCGGTGGTCTCGGCAGTGCCGAGCAGGCTGGTGCGGATGCCTTCCCAGCGCATGCCGCCCTGGATCACCGCGAGGATGCCGCAGGCCGCGGCGCCGATCGAGGCTGCCTCGGTGGGGTTGGCCCAGCCGCCGTAGATGCCGACGATCACCACCAGGAACACGCCAACCACCGGCAGCACGCTGACGAAGGCCTTGGCGCGCTCGCTGGCCGGCGCCTTGGGCATGCTGTCGGCGGTGTCGCTGTCGCGGGCGACCATGATGCGCAGCACGATCATGTAGCCGATCACCGCGATGATGCCGGGGATCACCGCCGCGACGAACAGCTTGGCGATGGACTCCTGGGTCAGTACGGCGTAGATGATCAGCGGCACCGACGGCGGGATGAGGATGCCCAGGGTACCGCCGCAGGCCACGGTGGCGGTGGCCAGGCGACCCGAGTAGTGGTGACGGCGCAGTTCGGGCAGGGCCACGTGGCTCATGGTCGCCGCGGTGGCCAGCGAGGAGCCGCAGATGGCGCCGAAGCCGGCGCAGGCGCCGATGGCCGACATGCCCAGACCGCCTTTCCAGTGGCCGATGAAGGCCGCGGCGCAGCGGAAGATGGCGCGCGACAGGCCGCCGTGGGTGGCGAACTGGCCCATCAGCACGAACAGCGGGATCACCGCCAGGTCGTAGTTGGACAGCCGCGAGTAGGCCAGGTTGTTGAGGGTGAACAGCAGCGAGGACAGGTCGCCGTCGTTGACCGCCCAGAAGCAGGCGGCGCCGCCGATCAGCATGGTGATGCCGATGTGCACGCGCAGGGCCAGCAGGGTGAGGGTGATGGCCAGGGCAATCAGGCCGAGACTCAGACCGCTCATGCGCGACCTCCACGGAACATGTCGATGATGCGGGCCAGCGAGCACAGCGCCAGCAGGACCAGGCTGGGCACGATGCACATCAGCGGGATCCACAGCGGGATCGACAGCAGGGTGGAGACGTCGCCGTACTCCATGTTGTCGAACATCTGCAGGCCGGTGCGCCAGGCCAGGATCAGCGCGGCGACCAGGCACAGCAGGTGGGCGAAGCCGTCCAGGGTGCGCTGCACCAGCGGGGAAGCCTTCATGGTGAAGGCGTCGACCTTGATGTGTGTGCCACGCAGCTCGCACAGCGGCAGGAAGGCGGCGATGGCGATGGAGGCGCCGATTTCCATCAGCTCGATGTCGCCGCGGATCGGCGTATTGAACAGCTTGCGGCCGATGATCGAGATCAGCGACATGTTGATGAGCAGCAGCAGGACCAGACCGCCGCCCAGGGCGAAGCCCTGGGCGACGTAATGCAGAACACGGCGGAAGACGCCGTGTTCTGCGGTCAGGCCGCTCTCGAAGGACAGCGACTCATTCATTTTGTGTATTACCGAGTAGCGGAGGACAGGTTGCGTGCGCCTTCCACGAGCGCCTTGCCGTCGATTCCGTTCTCGCTTGCATCCTTGGCCCAGACATCGGCGACGCCGGCAGCGGCGTCCTGCATGGCCTTGTAGGCGTCTGCGTCGATGGCCACGCGGCTTTCGGCCGGAGCGGCGTTGCGGGCGGTATCCATCGCCTTGTCCCAGGCGGTGGCGAAGCGGTCGTTCAGCGCCGGGCCGCTGTTGCGGTCGATGATTTCCTGCAGGTCCTTGGGCAGGCTGTCGAACTTCTTCTGGTTCATCAGCATGGTCAGCACGGTGTAGCCGATGGCGTGCTGGCCTTCCGGTGCGACGCTGTGGAACTCGGTAACTTCGTCGAGCTTGGTGGCCGGAACCACTTCCCAGGAGGCCAGGGCGCCGTCGACCACGCCCTTGGAGATGGCTTCGGTCATCTGCGCCGGCGGCATGCTCACCGGAGTGGCGCCGAGGGCTTCCACGGTCTTGGCCGCGGTGCGGCTGGAGGCGCGCAGTTTCAGGCCCTTGAGGTCCTCGAGGGTCTTCACCGCCTTGCCGCGGGTGTGCAGGTCCATGCCGCCGTCGCCGAACACGGAGAGCACCTTGTAGCCCTTGAAGTCGTCCTTGGCGTACTGCTCGTAGAACTTCCAGATGATGTCGTTACCGGCCTTGCCGCCGTAGGGCAGCATGAACGGCAGTTCGAGAACCTCGACGCGCGGGAACTTGCCGGCGGAGTAGGCCGGTGCGGTCCAGACGATGTCGGCCACGCCGTTGCGCGCCATGTCGGCCAGCTTGGCGGGGGTGCCGCCCAGCTGCATCGACGGGTACAGCTGGCACTTCAGGCGGTCATTGGACTCCTGGCGCAGCTGTTCGCACCACGGCTCGATGATGTTGACCTGGGCGTTGGAGGTGGACGGCAGGAAGTGGCCGACCTTCAGGGTGTAGCTGTCGGCGGCCTGGGCAGCAGAGGCGGCGCCGATGGCGGCAGCGAGGGCAACGAGTTTCAAGGTTCTCATGGGATACTCCCGTGTTTTTGTTGTCCCCAGATTAGTAACATGTTAATCGAATGATTGCATCAAAAATCTGCTGGGCATTCGACGGACGCTTACGGGCTCTGGGTGACGGATGGCTCAGGTGAAGTGCCGGTGCCGCGCGTGCATGCCTCGTAGGTCCGGGAAAGCGTAGCCGAGCCTGCTGGCATGCGCCTCTCCGCGAGGCACGAACAGTCGTTTCATCTGCGGCGCCCGCGGTTGCTGCCTCCGCCAGGGAGGTGGATGGCATGGCCGGGGCCACGTGGTGACCGTTCGCGGGCGCGTTTCGTTAACAAGTTAACGCTGCAATCGTGTGACAGCCGGGGTGGAGCGTCAAGCCATCCGAAAGGAGGGGGGAGGGGGGGATTGTTGTTGTGAAAATTCCGTTCATGCTTGACTTGACGGTTATTTCGCGGTTTTTAGAAGCGGAAGTTCGTTAGGGTGTCGCCCATCGCCGATCGAGAATTTGGTTGTTAACATCTTAATCGGATGGTAAAAGGCGCGTCCGGTTCGCCAGGAAGCTGCCAGCCTGGCGGACGAAACTTCGATTGATCGAATAAGTCCCCGTGGAGACAAAAAAACAATGATCAGGACCTCTCAGCGCTCGAAACTGGCCCTTGGCATCCTCGCTGCCGCCATGGCCGTCCCTGCCGTATCCCAGGCTGCTCTGGTCGAAGACAGCAAGGCGAGCCTCGAGCTGCGCAACATGTATCTGAACCGTGATTTCCGTTCGAACACCGCTGTGGTGAATCCGTCCTACGGGGAAACCTGGGGTCAGGGCTTCATCGCCAAGTTCGAATCCGGCTTCACCGAAGGCGCGGTCGGCGTGGGCGTTGACGCCATCGGCATGCTGGGCGTCAAGCTGGACTCCGGCAAAAGCCGTACTGCCGGCAACATGCTGCCAGTGGGTGCCGATGGCGTGCCGGACGACGAGTACAGCGAGCTGGGCCTGACCGCAAAAGCGCGTCTCTCCAAGTCGGTTCTGCGCGTGGGTACCCTGCAGCCGGTCCTGCCGGTGGTGCAGTACAACAATACCCGTCTGCTGCCGGGTAGCTACACCGGCGGCATGCTGACCTCCCAGGAGATCGACGGCCTGACCCTGAATGTCGGTCGTCTGACCGAGTACAACCTGCGTGACTCCAGCAACAACGAGGAGTTCGCCTCCAACATCGATAACTTCGACTTCGCCGGTGGCAGCTACGTCTTCAACCCGCAACTGACCGCCAGCTACTACTACGGCGACTACGACAACGCCTACAAGCAGCACTTCGGTGGCCTGGTGCACAAGCTGCCGCTGGGCGAAGGTATGAGCCTGACCTCCGATCTGCGCTACTTCGGCTCGAAGGATCAGGGCGACCAGGCTCTGGGTATCATCGACAACGACATGTACCAGGGCATGTTCACCCTGGGCGTCGGTGCGCACAAGTTCGGCGCCGGCTACCAGAAGCTGAAAGGTGACGGTGCTTTCCCGATCGTTCAGGGTTCCGATCCGTACAGCATCAACCTGGTCACCTACTGGATCTTCACTCTCCAGGAAACCGACGCCTGGCAGGTCCGTTACGACTACGACTTCGCCTCGGTTGGCATTCCGGGTCTGGCCTTGATGGCTCGCTACGTCAACGCCGACGACATCGAAACTGCCGCCAGCAACAACGGCAAGCAGTGGGAGCGCGACACCGATCTGGTCTACACCCTGCAGGACGGCACTCTGAAGGGGCTGCGCTTCCATCTGCGCAACACCACCTTCCGCGCCAGTGACGTGGCCGGGGCTACCGGTCGCGACGTCGACGAAAACCGCGTGATCGTCAGCTACACCCTGCCGCTGCTCTAACCCGCAGCCGGTAGTCCGAAAGGCCCGCCCTCACCGGCGGGCCTTTTCGTTTCCGGCGCCGGCCTCCTCGCGTTCGCCCTCGCGGCTGCGGTACTCGCTGGGGGTGATGCCCGCCTCGCGGCTGAAGAAGCGGGTGAAGTAGGCCGGGTCCTTGAAGCCGAGCTGGTAGCCGATCTCGTTCACCGAGCTGGCGGTGAACAGCAGCAGGCGGCGGGCCTCCTGCATCAGCCGCTCGTGCACCAGGCGCTTGGACGGCAGGTCGGCGATGCGCCGGCAGATGTCGTTGAGGCGCGCCTCGGTGACGCCCATCGCCTCGGCGTAGCGCGACAGCGGCCAGTGCTTGCGATAGTGGTCCTCGATCAGCGCGTTGAAGCGGTGGAAGATCTGCAGGTTGTCGTGGCGCACGTGCTGGTTCTTCACCGGCTCGGCGGCCAGGCGCAGCAGGGTGATGAAGATCAGCTGGGTCAGCGCGTGCAGGCTGGCCTGGCGCGCCACCCGGTGCTGGGCGAACTCCTCGGCGAGCATGGCGAACAGGCGGTCGAGGCGCTCGATCTCGCCGGCGTAGCTGGCGTCCAGCGAGCCGAGTGCCACGCAGGTCGGCGACACCAGGCGCGGCTCGCCCGACTGGCTCAGATGCGCCTCGAGCAGCGGCCAGACCAGCTGCTGGCGCACGGTCAGAACATGGCCTTCACTATCCGGATGAGTGACGAAGGCATGCGGGATGGTCGGCGGGGTGAGGAAGAACAGCGGGGCGCTCTCGCTGTACTGCCGGTCGTCGAGATAGACCCGCGCCGCGCCGCTGGTCACGTAGTGGACCTGGAAGAAGCGGTCGTGGCGGTGCACCGGCATGTTGCGGCCGAAGAAGTCGGCCAGCTTGCCGAGGGCCTCGTAGTGCACGTCCTCGTCGGCATATCTTTGGTCGTAGACCTGGCCGATGTTGATGTTCGGAATGGGCTCGTTTTCCCGCATGATCCGCGGCCTCCCGCCTGTTCTGGGCTGTTTTTCATGATACCGCGCCGTGACCGGGCGATGCCGAGGGTCTTGACCACGATTAACATGTTAATTATAAAGTTCACATGTTAACTGGCCGTCGCCCGACGGTGGTCATGGTGAGTGCCGGGTCCTGTCCGCAGGGGCCGGTTTATCCAACTGGTCTGTGGAGAAGAGCTGGCATGCGCCGAGCGATGATTGAAGTGGACGGCAAGGTCCTCGAGGCGACGGTCGACGAGAATGGTCAACCGTCCGTGAATGGCCAGGCCGTCAAGCCTGACGCCTGGAAAGCGCCGTTCAGCGGCACCGTGTTCGGCATCGCGCTGAACTACCAGGGCCTGCTGGACAGCAAGATTGCCGAGTTCAACCAGGATCCGTACAAGACTCCGCCGAAGACCCCGGTGCTGTACATCAAGACCCCGAACACCGTGGTCGGCCACGAAGGCAGCATCGTCTTCCCGGCCGGCGTCGACGCCATCCAGGCCGGTCCGGCGCTGGGCGTGGTGATCGGCAAGCGCACCAGCCGCGTCTCCGAGGCCGAGGCCATGGACTACGTCGGCGGCTACACCGCGGTCAACGAGGTGACCCTGCCGGAAGTCAGCTTCTACCGCCCGGCGGTCAAGGCCAAGTGCCGCGACACCTTCTGCCCGGTCGGCCCGGTGGTGGTCGATGCCGCCGACATCGCCGATCCGCACGCCCTGGAGATCAGGCTGCTGGTCAACGGCGAAGTCCGTCAGCAGAACAGCACCGCCAACTTCGTGCGTTCGATCCCCGAGCTGATCAGCTTCCTCAGCCAGTTCATGACCTTCGAGCCGGGTGACCTGATCATCACCGGCGTGCCGGAAGGTCGCGTCGACATCGCCGTCGGCGACAAGGTCGAAGTCGAAATCGCCGGCGTTGGTCGCCTCAGCAACACCGTGGTCGCGGAATAAGGAGCCGGAACATGAAACACGCACGCATCCGTTACCAGGGCGAAGTCCACAACGTCGCCGTCGAAGACGACAACGCCGTCCGTCTGGCCGATGGCACCCTGCTGGCCGAAGACCAGGTCGAGTGGCTGCCGCCGGCCACCGGCAGCATGTTCGCCCTCGGTCTGAACTACGCCGACCACGCCGCCGAGCTGGCGTTCAAGGCGCCGACCGAGCCGCTGGTGTTCATCAAGGCGCCGAACACCTACACCGGCCACCGCCAGATCACCTGGCGTCCGGACAACGTCGCCTACATGCACTACGAGTGCGAGCTGGTGGCGGTGATCGGCAAGACCGCGCGCAACGTCAAGCGCGAGGACGCCCTGGACTACGTCGCCGGCTACACCGTCTGCAACGACTACGCCATCCGCGACTACCTGGAGAACTACTACCGGCCGAACCTGCGGGTGAAGAACCGCGACTGCACCACCCCGGTCGGCCCGTACATCATCGACCGCAGCCAGATCGCCGACCCGCAGAACCTCAAGCTGCGCACCTGGATCAACGGCGAGCTGCGCCAGGAAGGCACCACCGCGGACATGATCTTCGACATCCCGTTCCTGATCGAATACCTGTCCGCGTTCATGACCCTGCAGCCGGGCGACATGATCGCCACCGGCACTCCGGAAGGCCTGGCCGACGTGGTCCCGGGCGACGAAGTGGTCGTGGAAGTGGAGGGCGTCGGTCGCCTCGTCAACACCATCGTCAGCGAAGCCGATTTCTTCGCTGCCAAGAATGCCGCAGTAGCCAAGTGAGGGTTAAGCAATGATCAAGCATTGGATCAACGGCCGTGAGGTCGAGAGCAAAGAAGTCTTCGAGAACCTGAACCCGGCTACCGGCGAAGTGATCTGCGAAGTGGCCAGCGGCGGCGCCGAGGAAATCGCCCAGGCCGTGGCCGCGGCCAAGGAAGCCTTCCCGAAGTGGGCCAACACCCCGGCCAAGGAACGCGCCCGCCTGATGCGCAAGCTGGGTGAGCTGATCGACCAGAACGTGCCGAAGCTGGCCGAGCTGGAGACCCTGGACACCGGTCTGCCGATCCACCAGACCAAGAACGTGCTGATCCCGCGCGCCTCGCACAACTTCGAGTTCTTCGCCGAGGTCTGCACCAACATGAACGGTCACACCTACCCGGTGGACGACCAGATGCTCAACTACACCCTGTACCAGCCGGTCGGCGTGTGTGGCCTGGTGTCGCCGTGGAACGTGCCGTTCATGACCGCCACCTGGAAGACCGCGCCGTGCCTGGCGCTGGGCAACACCGCGGTGCTGAAGATGTCCGAGCTGTCGCCGCTGACCGCCAACGAGCTGGGCCGCCTGGCCCTGGAAGCCGGCATCCCGGCCGGCGTGCTCAACGTGGTGCAGGGCTACGGCGCCACCGCCGGCGACGCCCTGGTCCGCCACAACGACGTGCGCGCCATCTCCTTCACCGGCGGCACCGCCACCGGCAAGAAGATCATGGAAACCGCCGGCCTGAAGAAGTACTCCATGGAACTGGGCGGCAAGTCGCCGGTGCTGATCTTCGACGACGCCGATCTGGATCGCGCCCTCGACGCCGCGCTGTTCACCATCTTCTCGCTGAACGGCGAGCGCTGCACCGCAGGCTCGCGGATCTTCATCCAGGAAACCGTCTACGACAAGTTCGTCGCCGAGTTCGCCGCCCGCGCCAAGCGCCTGATCGTCGGCGATCCGCAGGATCCGAAGACCCAGGTCGGCTCGATGATCACCAAGGCGCACTACGACAAGGTGACCGGCTACATCAAGATCGGCATGGAAGAGGGCGCCAACCTGGTCGCCGGTGGCCTGGAGCGTCCGGCTAACCTGCCGGCCCACCTGGCCAAGGGCAACTTCATCCAGCCGACCGTGTTCGCCGACGTCGACAACCGCATGCGCATCGCCCAGGAAGAGATCTTCGGCCCGGTGGTCTGCCTGCTCAAGTTCAAGGACGAGGCCGAGGCGCTGCGCCTGGCCAACGACGTCGAGTACGGCCTGGCCTCCTACATCTGGACCCAGGACATCGGCAAGGCCCACCGTCTGGCCCGCGGCATCGAGGCCGGCATGGTGTTCATCAACAGCCAGAACGTGCGCGACCTGCGTCAGCCGTTCGGCGGCGTGAAGGCCTCGGGCACCGGTCGCGAAGGCGGCGAGTACAGCTTCGAGGTGTTCGCCGAGATCAAGAACGTGTGCATCTCCATGGGCAGCCACCACATCCCGCGCTGGGGCGTCTGAGGCAGCCACTAGCGACCGTCTGACGGTCGCCCGCGTCGGAACGGGCAGCTCCCCTCGGGGACTGCCCGTTTTCGGCCATGCACCCCCCGAATCATCGCCGCGTGCGCCGCGCGCATGAGGCCGCAAGGAGAATCGTCATGGGCAAACTTGCTCTGGCTGCCAAGATCACCCACGTTCCCTCCATGTACCTGTCCGAGCTGCCCGGCCCGCGCCAGGGCTTCCGCAAGGCGGCCATCGACGGCCACATCGAGATCGCCCGCCGCTGCCGCGAGCTGAACGTGGACACCATCGTGGTGTTCGACACCCACTGGCTGGTCAACGCCAACTACCACATCAACTGCGGTCCGCACTTCAAGGGCCTGTACACCAGCAACGAGCTGCCGCACTTCATCAGCAACATGGAGTACGAGTTCCCGGGCAACCCGGAGCTGGGCCGCCTGCTGGCCGCCGAGGCCAACCGCCTGGGCGTGGAAACCATGGCCCACGACGCCACCACCCTGGCGCCGGAGTACGGCACCCTGGTGCCGATGCGCTACATGAACGCCGACCAGCACTTCAAGGTGGTCTCGGTCTCGGCGTTGTGCACCTCCCACTACCTGGCCGACAGCGCCCGTCTCGGCTGGGCCATGCGCAAGGCGGTGGAAGAGCACTACGACGGCACCGTCGCCTTCCTCGCCAGCGGCTCGCTGTCGCACCGCTTCGCGCAGAACGGCCAGGCGCCGGAATTCGCCACCAAGATCTGGAGCCCGTTCCTCGAGACCCTCGACCACCGCGTGATCCAGATGTGGGAAGAGGGCGACTGGGAAACCTTCTGCGCCATGCTGCCGGAGTACGCGGTCAAGGGCCACGGCGAAGGCTTCATGCACGACACCGCCATGCTGCTCGGCGCGCTGGGCTGGAGCAAGTACGACGCCAAGGCCGAGGTGATCACCCCCTACTTCGCCGCCTCCGGCACCGGCCAGATCAACGCGGTGTTCCCGGTCACCCCGCAGGACGGCTCGACCATCCCGGCGGCGCAGGCCTCCAACCCGGACTTCATCGCCGCCAGCCGCCTGTAAGGAGCGCTGCCATGCCCCATCTGGTCCTCTACTACAGCCCCGACCTCGAACGCGACGTCGACGTCGGTTCCCTGTGCCGCGAGCTGGCCGACTGCATGCTCGAACAGCGCGACGAGAACGGCCGCCAGGTGTTCCCCACCGGCGGCACCCGCGTGCTGGCCTACCCGGCGGCGCACGCGGCGATCGCCGACGGCAAGGGCGACTACGGCTTCTTCTACGCCAACCTGCGCATGGGCTGCGGCCGCAGCGCGGCGGTGCACCAGCAGGTCGGCGACAGCCTGCTGGCGGTGCTGCGCGCGCGCCTCGACGGCCTGCTCGCCCAGCGCCCGATCGGCGTGACCCTGCAGATCGACGAAAGCAGCGCGCAGGTCTATGACGCCAAGCACAGCACCCTGCACCCGCTGTTCATCAAGAATTGAAAGCTCCAAGAATCGAGAGTTCCGAGGTCTTCATGTTTGACGCCCAACTGATCCAGCAAGCTGCCGAGCGCCTCGACACCGCCGAGCGTACCGGCGAGCAGATCCGCCAGTTCTCCCTGGAGAACCCGGACATGACCATCGCCGACGCCTACGCCATCCAGCGCGCCTGGGTCGAGAAGAAGATCGCCGGCGGCCGCAAGATGATCGGCCACAAGATCGGCCTGACCTCGCGCGCCATGCAGGTGTCCTCCAACATCACCGAGCCGGACCACGGCGTGCTGCTCGACGACATGCAGTTCGAGGAGGGCTCCGACATCCCGATGAGCCGCTTCATCGTGCCGCGCGTCGAGGTCGAGCTGGCGTTCATCCTCGGCAAGCCGCTGAGCGGCCCGAACTGCACCATCTTCGACGTGCTCGACGCCACCGAGTACGTGATCCCGGCGCTGGAGATCATCGACGCGCGCATCCACAACGTCGATCCGGAGACCGGCATCACCCGCAAGGTGTTCGACACCATCTCCGACAACGCCGCCAACGCCGGCATCGTCCTCGGTGGCCGCGCCATCCGTCCGCACGACGTCGACCTGCGCCGCGTGCCGGCGATCCTCTACCGCAACGGCGTGATCGAGGAGTCCGGCGTGTCCGCCGCGGTGCTCAACCACCCGGCCAAGGGCGTGGCCTGGCTGGCCAACAAGCTGGCGCCCTACGGCGTGAGCCTGGAGCCGGGGCAGATCATCCTCGGCGGCTCGTTCACCCGCCCGGTGGCGGCCAAGGCCGGCGACACCTTCCATGTCGACTATGACATGCTCGGTTCCATCTCCTGCCGCTTCGTCTGAGGAAACCGTCATGCAGATGCCCGTCAACACCTTCAAGCAGCGCCTGAGCGCCGAACAGCAGATCGGCCTGTGGGTCGGCCTGGCCGATCCGTACTGCGCGGAGCTGGCGGCCAACGCCGGTTTCGACTGGCTGCTGCTCGACGGCGAGCACGCGCCCAACGACCTGCGCGGCCTGCTCGGCCAGCTGCAGGCGGTGGCGCCGTATCCGAGCCAGGCGGTGATCCGTCCGCCGATCGGCGACTCGGTGGTCATCAAGCAGCTGCTCGACATCGGCGCGCAGACCCTGCTGGTGCCGATGGTCGAGTCGGCCGAGCAGGCTGCCGAGCTGGTGCGCGCCATGCACTACCCGCCCAAGGGCATCCGTGGCGTCGGTGCCGCCCTGGCGCGCGCCTCGCGCTGGAACAACATCCCCACCTACCTGGCCGAGGCTGACGAGCAGATGTGCCTGCTGGTCCAGGTGGAAAGCCTCAAGGGCCTGGAGAACCTCGACGCCATCGCCGCGGTCGAGGGCGTCGACGGCGTGTTCATCGGTCCGGCCGACCTGTCGGCGGCCATGGGCCACCGCGGCAACCCGGGCCATCCGGAGGTGCAGGCGGCCATCGAGGGTGCCATCGCGCGCATCCGCGCCGCCGGCAAGGCCGCCGGCATCCTCAGCGCCGACGAGAAGCTGGCCCGCCGCTATCTGGAGCTGGGCTGCGCCTTCGTCGCCGTGGGCGTCGACACCAGCCTCTTGATGCGCTCGCTCAAGGCCCTGGCCGCCAACTTCAAGGGTACTGCACCGGCGCCGGCCGCGCCCGGCAGCAGCGTCTACTGACTTCCTTTCGAGAGATTCGCCATGCAACTGACCGATAGCACCCTGCTGCGCACCCAGGCCTTCATTGG
This sequence comes from Pseudomonas sp. OF001, assembly GCF_904426495.1. Taxonomy (NCBI): domain Bacteria; kingdom Pseudomonadati; phylum Pseudomonadota; class Gammaproteobacteria; order Pseudomonadales; family Pseudomonadaceae; genus Pseudomonas; species Pseudomonas sp. OF001. Next base: position 87,204 of record NZ_CAJGBM010000008.1, read on the forward strand.
CGGGGAGTGGGTCGACGCCGACGACGGCGCCACCTTCGCGGTGACCAACCCGGCCGACCTGTCGCCGATCTGCAACGTCGCCTCCGTGGGCGCCGTGGAAACCGAGCGCGCCATCGCCGCCGCCGAGGCCGCCCTGCCGGCCTGGCGCGCCAAGACCGCCAAGGAGCGCTCGGCGCTGCTGCGCAAGTGGTTCGAGCTGATGATGGCCAACCAGGAAGACCTGGCCCGCCTGCTCAGCTGGGAACAGGGCAAGCCGCTGACCGAGAGCCGCGGCGAGATCGCCTACGGCGCCAGCTTCATCGAATGGTTCGCCGAGGAAGCCAAGCGCATCTACGGCGACGTGATCCCCCACGACAAGCAGGGCCGCCGCCTGGTGGTGATCAAGCAGCCGATCGGCGTGGTCGCCGCGATCACCCCGTGGAACTTCCCCAACGCGATGATCACCCGCAAGGCCGGCCCGGCGCTGGCCGCCGGCTGCACCATCGTCATCAAGCCGGCCTCGGAGACTCCGCTGTCGGCGCTGGCCCTGGCCGAACTGGCCAGCCGTGCCGGCATCCCGGCCGGCGTGGTCAACGTGGTCACCGGCAACGCCCGCGCCATCGGCGGCGAGCTGACCCGCAACCCGAGCGTGCGCAAGCTGTCGTTCACCGGCTCCACCGGCATCGGCAAGATGCTGATGGCGCAGTGCGCCGACACCATGAAGAAGGTCAGCATGGAGCTGGGCGGCAACGCGCCGTTCATCGTCTTCGACGACGCCGATCTGGACGCCGCGGTGGCCGGCGCCATGGCCTCCAAGTACCGCAACAGCGGCCAGACCTGCGTGTGCACCAACCGCATCCTGGTGCAGGACGGCGTGTACGACGAGTTCGCCAAGCGTCTGGTGGCCGCGGTCAACGCGCTCAAGGTCGCCCCGGCCCACGAGGCCGGCGCCGAGCAGGGCCCGCTGATCAACGCCAAGGCGGTGGCCAAGGTCGAGGAGCACATCGCCGACGCCGTTGCCAAGGGCGCCAAGGTGCTGGCCGGCGGCAAGCCGCATGCCCTGGGCGGCAGCTTCTTCGAGCCGACCGTGCTCGGTGAGGTGACCCCGGCGATGCTGGTGGCGCGCGACGAGACCTTCGGTCCGCTGGCGCCGATCTTCCGCTTCAAGACCGAAGCCGAAGCCATCGCCATGGCCAACGACACCGAGTTCGGCCTGGCCTCCTACGTCTACACCCGCGACCTGGGCCGCGCCTGGCGCGTCAGCGAGGCGCTGGAGTACGGCATGGTCGGCGTCAACGAGGGTATCATCTCCACCGAGATCGCCCCGTTCGGCGGCATCAAGGAGTCCGGCACCGGTCGCGAAGGCTCCAAGTACGGCATCGACGACTATGTCGAGATGAAGTACATGTGCCTGGGCATCGGTAACTGAGAGCCCGTTCGCCTTCTGTGGTAAAACATGGCGCCGCTCCGGATGGAGCGGCGTCGTGTCGTTTTTGTAGGAACATCATGGCCGCCATGCCCAAACAAGATCCGTCCCTGACCCTGGCCCTGCTGCAGGCGCGCGAAGCGGCGATGAGCTTCTTCCGCCCGCTGCTCAACCAGCATGACCTCACCGAACAGCAGTGGCGGGTGATCCGCATCCTCAGCCAGTACCCGCACGGCGAACTGGAGAGCCACCAGTTGGCGGAGATGGCCTGCATCCTGCGCCCGAGCATGACCGGCGTGCTGGTGCGCCTGGAGCGCGACGGCCTGGTGCGCCGCTGGAAGCCGGTCAACGACCAGCGCCGCCTGTGCGTCAGCCTGACCCCCAAGGGCAGTGCGCTGTTCGAGGAAATGAGCGGCGAGATGGCCCGCCAGTACAAGGAAATCCAGCGCCAGTTCGGCCCGGAGAACTTCCAGACCCTGATGCGCCTGCTCCAGGAGCTGGCCAAGATCGAGCCCGGCGCGCCGTCACCGCGCAAGAGCGCCTGAGCTGTAGAAATCCGCCCCGCGGCGCATTGCGGCGGGGTTTGTTTGCCTCCCCACAACAACAACTTCCCGCGAGGTCCCCTATGCTGCGCAATCAACCGTCCCTGTCCCTCGACCTGGCCCTGCTGGCCATGCCCGCCGCGCTCGCCGAGGCGCGCCGCCTGGGTGTGCGCGTCAGCGTGTCGATCGTCGACGCCAGCGGCCAGCTGCTCAACCTGGCGCACATGGACGGCGCGCCGGCGCCGAGCCGCGACATCGCCCACGACAAGGCCTGGACCGCCGCCGGCTTCGGCCTGGCCACCAGCGCCTGGGAAGAGCGCCTGGCCAGCATGCCGCCCAGCGTGCGCGACGGCCTGCTGCAGCGCCCGCGCCTGGCCATGTTCGGCGGCGGCCTGCCGGTGAAGGTCGATGGCGTGGTGGTCGGCGCCATCGGCGTGTCCGGCGCCACCGCGGCGCAGGACGAGCAGTGCGCCCAGGCCGGCGTCGCGGCGATCCTCGCCGCGCTCAAGCAGTAATTCCGCGTAGGCGTAGGTCGGGGCAGGCCTCCGGCCGTAACCCGACATGGATGCCGCAGGCATCCCCATCACCCGGGTCCGATGGCCGGCCTGTCGGCCGGCACGTCGGGTTACGCCGCGTTGCGGCTAACCCGACCTACCGCTGATCGCTCTGCGGCGTCACCCGCAGCACTTCCTCGACGGTGGTCTGCCCGCTGGCGACCTTCTGTGCGCCGGACAGGCGCAGGCTGCGCATGCCCTCCTTGAACGCCTGGCGGCGCAGCGCGGCGAGGTCGGTGTCGGCGTGGATCTGCTGCCTCAGGCCGTCGCTCATCAGCATGATCTCGTAGACCCCGGCGCGGCCGCGGTAGCCGGTGTCGCGGCACTCGTTGCAGCCCACCGCACGCATGGCGCCGCCGGGCAGCGGCGCGCTCCACGGCCGGGTCAGCTCCTGCCAGTCGGCGGCGTCGAGCGTGTGCGGCGCCTTGCAGTGCGGGCACAGGGTGCGCACCAGGCGCTGGGCCATCACGCCGAGGATGGTGGCCTTGAGCAGGTAGTGCGGCACGCCCAGCTCGAGCAGGCGGCTGATCGCGCTGGGCGCGTCGTTGGTGTGCAGGGTGGACAGCACCAGGTGGCCGGTCAGCGCCGCCTGGATGGCCATCTCTGCGGTCTCCAGGTCGCGGATCTCGCCGACCATGATGATGTCCGGGTCCTGGCGCATCAGCGCGCGCACGCCGCTGGCGAAGGTCAGCTCGATGTTGTGCTGCACCTGCATCTGGTTGAACGCCGGCTCGATCATCTCGATCGGGTCCTCGATGGTGCAGACGTTCACCTCCTCGGTCGCCAGCTGCTTGAGGGTGGTGTACAGGGTGGTGGTCTTGCCCGAGCCGGTCGGCCCGGTGACCAGGATGATGCCGTTGGGCTGCGCGGTCATGCTCTGCCAGCGGCGCAGGTCGTCGGCGGAGAAGCCGAGCTTGTCGAAGCCCTTGAGCAGCACCTCGGGGTCGAAGATGCGCATCACCAGCTTCTCGCCGAAGGCGGTGGGCAGGGTCGACAGGCGCAGCTCGATCTCGCCGCCGTCGGGGGACTTGGTCTTCACCCGGCCGTCCTGCGGCTTGCGCTTCTCCGCCACGTTCATCCGCCCGAGGCTCTTCAGGCGGCTGACGATGGCCATGATCACCTGCGCCGGGAACTGGTAGACGTTGTGCAGCACGCCGTCGATGCGAAAGCGCACGGTGCCCTGCTCGCGGCGCGGCTCGATGTGGATGTCGCTGGCGCGCTGCTGGAAGGCGTACTGGAACAGCCAGTCGACGATGGTGACGATGTGCGCGTCGTTGGCGTCCGGCTCGCCGTCCGCCGCGCCCAGATTGAGCAGCTGCTCGAAGTTGCCGACCCCGCTGATCTTCTGCTCGGAGGCCGAGGCGCCGCTGACCGAGCGCGCCAGGCGGTAGAACTCCTGGGTGAAGCGCTGCAGGTCCGCCGGGTTGGCCACCACGCGGCGGATGCTGCGCTTGAGCACGTGGGTGAGGTTGGCCTCCCAGCTGGTGACGAACGGCTGGGCGCTGGCGATGGTCACGCTCTCGGCATCCACCGCCACGGCGAGGATCCGGTGACGCTGGGCGAAGGCGTGCGACATCAGCGGGGTGACCGCGGCGACGTCGATCTTCAGCGGGTCGATGCGCAGGTAGGGCTGCCCGGCGTACTCGGCCAGCCACTGGGTCAGACTCTCCAGGTCGAGCTTGCGTCCCGGTCGGGCGCGGTCGTCGAGCTGCTGGGCGGCGAGGAACTCCAGCGGGTGCTGCTGGGTGTTGAGGCTGCTGCGGCGGATGGCCAGGCACTGCTCGGCCTCCGCCTGGTCGATGCGCCCCCGCTGGATCAGTTCGCGCAGCAGGTCGTTGAGGTCGAGCCAGCGGTCCTGGACGGGCGTGGTCATGGCGGTCATCGGATTCCTCGGGCGGGCGGCTGGAGCAGGGCGCCAGCATGCCGGGAAACGCGTGGGCTGTCGCCGGGGTGGATCATGTTTCGGGTGATCGACCTTGCCGTAGGGCGCCCTGCGCACCCGCGCACGGTGGGTGGTGCGCGCGGCGCACCCTACGGGTGTCGGCGCCTTACTTCAGGGCCTTCCAGCCCCTGAGCATCCACAGGGTCTGCACCTGCGCGGCGCGCGCCTGCAGCACTTCCTCGTCGGCCGGGCGGTTGGCCAGCTCGACCAGCTTGTGCAGCTCGCCGTACAGGCGGTCGGCCTCGGGGATGTCCAGCACGCCGCGGGCCGGACGCAGCCAGGCGGCCATGCGCTCCAGGCGCGGCAACTGTTCGGCCAGGTCGTAGGGCTGGCGCTGGTAGCGCTCCAGCGGCAGGGCGGCGATCTCCTCGCCCAGCTGGCGGGCCAGCCAGCGGCCGAAGGCGGCGGCGCCGGCACGCTGGCCGCGCTCGTTGCGCTGCTCGGTCCAGGCGCGGCTGAGCAGCCAGCGCGAGGCCTGCAGCGAGAACAGCCCCCAGCGCGTCTGCCCGAGTTCCTCGGCGAACTGCTCGGGAGCGGCCTGGCGCACGGCGTCGTCGTCCTGGCCGGCCTGCACGTGCGGGCGCCAGTCCTCGAGCAGGGCATCCAGCGCTTCGCGCAGCTCGCGCGAGCTGGCGCGCGGCGCGGCCTGGCCGAGGCTGCCGAGCAGGGCGCGCAGGTCGATGAGCTGCTGCAGCCACTGCTCCAGCAGCTTCCAGTGGCCGTTGAAGCGGTACTGCTCGGCCAGTCGCTGGCTGTTGCCCAGCAGTTGCCAGGCCAGCGCGGCGAAGGCGTCGTCCAGCGTCATGGCCGCGTCGAGCGCCGGCTCCGGCAGGCTGACGCTGTAGCAGGCCGGGTCGAACAGCCGGTAGCCGCGCTCGGCCTTGCTGATGTCGCAGGGCATCAGCGGCAGGGTGGCGGCCAGTTCGGCGGCCAGCTCCAGCAGCGCGGCGGGGTCGCCCTCGCGCAGCTCCAGCTCCAGCTCGCAGATTTCCTCTTCCTGCTTGCCGGCGATCACCTTGCCCAGATCCAGCGCAGCCTCGATCACCACCTTGGCCTTGCCGCGGCCCCAGGCGATCTCGGCCCGGTCGCGGACGAAGTCGGTGGTGAAGATCGGCTTGAGGCTCTTCTTGTCCAGCCCGGCCAGCTCGGCCGGCCAGCACTCGTCGGTCAGCTTCTTCAGGTCCAGCCTGGCCTTGTCCAGGTACCAGTCCCACTCGTTGCGCTCGGACAGCCCGGCGACGCTCTGGCCGCGGCTCTTCAGGGTCTGGATGTGCTGCTCGCCGTCGCGGCGCAGGCGCAGGGCGACGCGGGCGCGGGCCAGGTCGCGCTCGGGGGTGTCGAAGTACTGGTTGAACAGCTCGGCGTGCTGCCAGCCGCTCTTGTTGCGCTTCTTCAGCAGCGGGTGCTCGCGCAGGGCGGCGAGGGTGGCGCGGCTGGCGCGCAGCTTGATTTCGGTTTCCTTGACCATCATCGACTCACAGGTGGTTGAGCCGCGTCGGGCGGCCATAAAGGGAAAGGGGGCCGAAGCCCCCTCTCGAGATCACCGCGGCATTATCGCTCAGACGAACAGCTTGCTGCCCACCCAGAAGAAGGCGGCGCTCAGCGCCATCGACGCCGGCAGGGTCAGCACCCAGGCCATCAGGATGGTGCGGATGGTGCCGCCCTGCAGGCCACTGCGGTTGGCGACCATGGTGCCGGCCACCCCGGAGGAGAGGATGTGGGTGGTCGACACCGGCAGGCTGTAGACGTTGGCCATGCCGATGGCGAACACGGCGGTGACCTGGGCGCACATGCCCTGGGCGTAGGTCATGCCCTGCTTGCCGATCTTCTCGCCGACGGTGCGCACCACGCGCTTCCAGCCGATCATGGTGCCGATGCCCAGCGCCAGGGCCACGGCGAGGATCACCCAGAAGGGCGCATACTCGGTGGTGGCGGTGAGGTCCTTGCGCAGCTTCTCGAGGTCGGTCTTCTCGGCCTTGGACAGACTGGCGAGCTTGCCGACCTTCTTCGCCGTGTCGTCCAGGCACAGCAGGTAGCGGCGCACCTGGATGCGGTTCTCGGCCGGCATGTCCTGATAGTTGGTGATGCCTTCGAAGTCGTGCAGCAGGGCGGCGATGGTCGGCTCGGTGAGCTTGGGATCGCAGCGGAAGTGCTTGGGTAGCTCGGTGGTGCGGTTCTTGCCGAGGGCCAGGTAGTCCTGCAGTTGCGTGTGGTTGCGGTCGTAGAACTGCTGCAGGTGGATGGCGGCGTCGCGGGTGCGCTCGATCTGGTAGGTGGTGCTGCCCTGGTCGAGAACGAACTTGGCCGGCACGATGCCGATCAGCACCAGCATGATCAGACCGATGCCCTTCTGACCGTCGTTGGAGCCGTGCACGAAGCTCATGCCCATGGCCGAGAGGATCAGCACCAGGCGGTTCCAGAACGGCGGATGCTTCTTGCCCTTGTGCTGCGAGCGGATGTGCGGGGTGTCGTGCATCTTGTTGATCGGGAAGCGCTTGCGCAGCAGCAGCAGCAGCAGGGCGGCGATGCTGAAGCCGGCCAGCGGCGAGAAGATCAGCGACATGCCGATGTCGATGGCCTTCTGCCAGTTCACCCCGTCACCCAGCGGGATGTCGGTGAGCATGGCGTTGGCCAGGCCGACGCCGAGGATCGAGCCGATCAGGGTGTGCGAGCTGGAAGCCGGGATGCCGAAGTACCAGGTGCCGAGGTTCCAGGCGATGGCCGCGGTGAGCAGGGCGAACACCATCACCAGGCCGCTGCCGGTGTCGACGTTGATCAGCAGCTCCACCGGCAGCAGGTGGACGATGGCGTAGGCGACGCCGACGCCGCCGAGCAGCACGCCGAGGAAGTTGAAGATGCCCGAGAAGATCACCGCCAGATGCGGCGGCATCGCGTTGGTGTAGATCACCGTGGCTACCGCATTGGCGGTGTCATGGAAACCGTTGATGAACTCGAAGCTGAGGACGAATAAGAGGGCGAGGATCAGGCTGACCACGACCCAGGCATCCAGTCCGCTGAAGAGATCGAACATGAAGGTTTTCTTGCGGTTTTGTTGGGGGCGCGATTATGCCAGAAGGCCGTGCGGACCGTATGGCCTTCTGCCCGGAGGCGGCGAAACACCTGCATACGCTTGCGTGCAGGGGAGTTTTGCCGTCGGCTGAGCGGGATGTCACGAAAGCTTTATAATCAGGATTCTTTCCAACAGGGTCTCACCCATGCCGATCAATCCCTTCGTCAGTCTGTTCGGGCGCTCCCCCATCGGGCCGATGCAACAGCACATCGCCAAGGCGCACGAGTGCGCTGCGAATCTCCTGCCCTTCTTCCAGGCCGTCGTCGCCGAGGACTGGCCGCGGGTGGAGCAGATTCAGCAGGAGATGTCGCGACTGGAGCAGGAAGCCGACAAGCTCAAGAAGAGCGTGCGCATCCATCTGCCGAAAAGCCTGTTCCTGCCGGTGCCGCGCTCGGACCTGCTCGAGCTGCTCAGTGTACAGGACAAAGTGGCCAACCGCGCCAAGGACATCGCCGGCCTGATGCTGGGCCGCCAGATGACCATTCCCGGTCCGTTGCAGCCCTTGATGCTGGCCTACGTGCAGCGCACCGTCGATGCCAGCGCCCAGGCGCTGAAGGCGATGAACGAACTGGACGAGCTGCTCGAGACCGGCTTCGCCGGCCGCGAGGCGACCCTCGTGGAGAAGATGGTCGAGGAGATCGAGGTCATCGAGCACGACACCGACCGCCTGCAGGTCGAGGTGCGCCGCGGCCTGTTCAAGCTGGAGAAGGACCTGCCGCCGGTCGACGTGATGTTCCTCTACCAGATCATCGAATGGATCGGTGACGTGGCCGACCGCGCCGAGCGGGTCGGCAACCGTCTGGAGCAACTGCTGGCGCGCTGATGCGCCGGTGTTCTGTCTGGGATCAACGAGAAACCTCCTATGTCTCTTATTGCGGATTACGGCTTCGTACTCCTCGTACTCGCCTGTGCCTTCGGCTTCTTCATGGCCTGGGGCGTCGGCGCCAACGACGTGGCCAACGCCATGGGCACCTCGGTCGGCTCGCGCGCGCTGACCATCAAGCAGGCGATCCTGATCGCCATGGTCTTCGAGTTCTGCGGCGCCTACCTGGCCGGCGGCGAGGTGACCGAGACCATCAAGAACGGCATCGTCGATGCGACGGTGATCACCCCCGACCTGATGGTGCTGGGCATGATGTCGGCGCTGCTGGCGGCCGGCACCTGGCTGCTGGTGGCCACCGCCAAGGGCTGGCCGGTATCCACCACCCACTCGATCATCGGCGCGGTGATCGGCTTCGCCGCGGTCGGCGTGTCGATGGACGCGGTGCAGTGGAGCGCCATCGGCCCGATCGTCGCCAGCTGGGTGGTCACCCCGTTCCTCTCTGGCCTGGTCGCCTTCGGCCTGTTCGTCAGCGTGCAGAAGCTGATCATCGATACCGATGAGCCGTTCCGCAACGCCAAGCGCTTCGTGCCGGTCTACATGTTCCTCACCGGTTTCATGGTCGCGCTGATGACCGTGACCAAGGGCCTCAAGCATGTCGGCCTGCACCTTTCCAGTGGACAGGGCATCGTCCTGGCGCTGGGCATCGGCGTGCTGGTGATGCTGCTCGGCATGGCCATCCTCTCCCGCATCCAGGTGGATGCCGAGGCGGACAAGGGTTTCCACTACGCCAGCGTGGAGAAGGTGTTCGCCGTGCTGATGGTGTTCACCGCCTGCTCGATGGCCTTCGCCCACGGCGCCAACGACGTGGCCAACGCGGTCGGCCCGCTGGCCGGCATCGTCGGCGTGATCCAATCCGGCGGCGCCGCGGACATCGCCGCCAAGTCGGCGGTGCCGGGCTGGGTGCTGCTGCTCGGTGCGATCGGCATCGTGGTCGGCCTGGCCACCTACGGCTACAAGGTGATCGCCACCATCGGCAAGGAAATCACCGAGCTGACCCCCAGCCGCGGCTTCGCCGCCGAGCTGGCCACCGCTTCCACCGTGGTCGGCGCCTCGGCCATCGGCCTGCCGGTGTCCACCACCCACACCCTGGTCGGTGCCGTGCTGGGCATCGGCATGGCCCGCGGCATCGGTGCGCTGAACCTCGGCGTGATCGGCAAGATCTTCATGTCGTGGATCATCACCCTGCCGGCCGGCGCCATCCTGGCGATCCTGTTCTTCGAGATCCTCCAGGCGATCTTCGCCTGATCCGGCCGCCGCGCCTGCCCGTGCGGGCGCGGCGGTTTCCCCCTCGGCCCGCGCGGCCTATCATGCAGGGCACTGTTTCCGGAGTGCCGCCATGCCCCTTCCCAGCCTCAAGCAGCAGTTCGCCGAGCTGATCGCCCTGCCGACGGTGAGCTGCACCCAGCCCAGCCTCGACCAGCCCAACCGCCCGCTGATTGAGCGCCTGGCCGGCTGGCTGACCGACCTCGGCTTCGCCTGCGAGATCCAGGACATCGCCCCCGGCAAGGCCAACCTGCTGGCGACCTACGGCTCCGGTCCCGGCGGCCTGGTGCTGGCCGGGCACAGCGACACCGTACCCTTCGACGCCGCGCTGTGGCGGAGCGACCCGCTGGCCCTGCGCGAGGCCGACGACCGCTGGTATGGCCTGGGCGTGTGCGACATGAAGGGCTTCTTCCCCCTGATCATCGAGGCGGTGAAGCCGCTGCTCGACCGGCCGTTCCGCCAGCCGCTGCTGATCCTCGCCACCTGCGACGAGGAAAGCTCGATGAGCGGCGCGCGCGCCCTGGCCGAGGCTGGCCGCCCGCTGGGCCGCGCCGCGGTGATCGGCGAGCCGACCGGCCTGAGGCCGATCCGCCTGCACAAGGGCGTGATGATGGAGCGCATCGACATCCATGGGCAGAGCGGCCATTCCTCCGACCCGACGCTCGGGCGCAGTGCGCTGGAGGCCATGCACGCGGCGATCGGCGAGCTGCTCGCCCTGCGCGTCCAGTGGCAGAAGGAGTTCAGCAACCCGCTGTTCAACGTGCCGCAGCCGACCCTCAATCTGGGCTGCATCCACGGCGGCGACAATCCCAACCGCATCTGCGGCCAGTGCGCCCTCGAGTTCGACCTGCGCCCGCTGCCGGGCATGGACCCCGAGCAGCTGCGCGCGGCGATCCGCGCCAAGCTGCAGCCGTTGGCCGAGCAGCGCGGCGTGCGCATCGACTACGGGCCGATCTTCCCCGGCGTGCCGCCGTTCGAGCAGAGCGCGCAGAGCGAGCTGGTGCGCCTGGCCGAGCGCCTCACCGGCCAGGCGGCTGAGGCAGTGGCCTTCGGCACCGAGGCGCCCTACCTGCAGCAGCTCGGCTGCGAGACCATCGTCCTCGGCCCCGGCGACATCGCCTGCGCCCACCAGCCGGACGAGTACCTCGACCTGGCGCGCATCGCGCCGACCGTCGAGCTGCTGCGCCAGCTGATCGGGCATTATTGCCTCGACGCCCAACCGACGCCGCCGGCGCGAACTTGATCCGATCGCTCCCACGCTCCCGCGTGGGAGCGTCGCCCGGGACGCTCGGCGTCCGCTTTTCCATGGCCGGGGACGCCCAGCGTCCGGGCCGGGTGCCTGCGCCGGAGCATCGGCACCCCCAGTACCCACAGGCAGGTTCCTCATGCACGACTACGTCAACTGGCTGCGCCACGCCACCCCCTACATCAACGCTCACCGCGACCGCACCTTCGTGGTCATGCTGCCGGGCGAGGGGGTCGAGCACCCCAACTTCGCCAACATCGTCCACGACCTGGTGCTGCTGCACAGCCTCGGCGTGCGCCTGGTGCTGGTCCACGGCTCGCGTCCGCAGATCGAGGCGCGCCTCGCCGCCCGCGGCCTGGCGCCGCGCTACCACCACGGCCTGCGGGTCACCGACGGGCCTACCCTGGAATGCGTGGTCGAAGCGGTCGGCGGCCTGCGCCTGGGCATCGAGGCGCGCCTGTCGATGGACATGGCCGCCTCGCCGATGCAGGGCGCGCGCCTGCGCGTGGCCGGCGGCAACCTGGTCACCGCGCGGCCGATCGGCGTGGTCGACGGCGTCGACTACCAGCACACCGGCCTGGTGCGACGCATCGACCGCAAGGGCATCGAGCGCCTGCTCGACGAGCGGCGCATCGTCCTCTTGTCGTCGCTGGGCTACTCGCCGACCGGCGAGATCTTCAACCTGGCCTGCGAGGACGTGGCGATGAGCGCGGCCATCGACCTGCAGGCCGAGAAGCTGATCCTGTTCGGCGCCGCCCGCGGCCTGCTCGACGAGGCCGGCCAGTTGGTCCGCGAGCTGCGCCCGCAGCAGGTGCCACCGCACCTGGCACGGCTGGGCAGCGACTACCAGGGCGAGCTGCTCGACGCCGCCGCCCAGGCCTGCCGCGGCGGCGTGCGGCGCAGCCACATCGTCAGCTACGCCGAGGACGGCGCGCTGCTCAACGAGCTGTTCACCCGCGACGGCGCCGGCACCCTAGTGGCCCAGGAGCAGTTCGAGCAGCTGCGCGAGGCGGGCATCGACGACGTCGGCGGCCTGCTCGAGCTGATCCGCCCGCTGGAGGAGCAGGGCATCCTGGTGCGCCGCTCGCGCGAGGTGCTCGAGCGCGAGATCGGCCAGTTCAGCATCGTCGAGCGCGATGGCCTGATCATCGCCTGCGCCGCGCTCTATCCGGTGCCGGACTCCGACTGGGGCGAGCTGGCCTGCCTGGCTGTGCACCCCGAATACCGCCAGGGCGGGCGCGGTGACCAGTTGCTCGAACGCATCGAGCAGCGCGCCCGCGCCCAGGGCCTGAAGACCCTGTTCGTGCTCACCACCCGCACCGCCCACTGGTTCCAGGAGCGCGGCTTCAAGCCGTGCAGCGTCGACCGCCTGCCGCCGGCGCGCGCTTCGCTGTACAACTTCCAGAGGCAGTCGAAGGTGTTCGAGAAGCCGCTGTAGCGCCCGTCGCCGCCGGGACCGGTGTCCCGGCGCGCGGACTGTCCCGATTTCGGGATGGTGTTTCCTGATGTTTCATCTTGTTGTGTGAAATGGTCGTCCTTATCCTTGACGAGCAGGCCATGTTTTTGACGAAACGGAGTGCTGGAAGCCATTGCCGAATCACATGGTCGTGATTTTTTGACGGATCGCGTTTCGCCGAGGATGCTTCGATGACTGTGTTCAGGATGTTGCTGCCCCTGCTGGTGGCTGTAGTACCGGCTGCTCCCGCCCTGGCCGAGGTTGACAGCTTCATGGAGGCCCTGCGGGTCATCGAGGATCAGGATGGACGCGAGACCTTCGAGGAAGCCAGGTCGGTGCGTCCCGGCGAAGTCATCGAATACCGCCTCACCTACAAGAACAGCGAAAGCACCCCGGTCTCCCAGCTGAAGGTCAAGGGCCCGGTGCCCGCCGGCACCCGCTACGTGGCGGACAGTGCCCGCAGCGACGTGCGCGCACGCCTGCGCTTCAGCCACGACGGTGGCGTCACCTGGCAGGCCGCTCCGCTCAAGCGCAAGGCTGCGGACGGCAAGGGCGAGGAAGTGGTACCGCCCGAACACTACTCCCACGTGCAGTGGACTGCCGGACAGCCCCTCGAGAAGGGCAAGCCGCAGACCTATTCCTATCGCGTCCAGGTCGCCGAGCCGGAGAAGCCCGGCACGCCCTGACCGCCCGCCGATCGCCCGCCCATAGCTAGGCCGCGCCCCCGCACCGGGGCATGGCGGCCGGCCTGCGCGCGCTTTCCACGCATCCGACCCCGTCGACCGGTTTCCGGCGGCCTGCCCGGCAGGCTGTCCATCCCTGCGCTCGTCGCGACTTCCCAGCCCAGTAGAGCCAAGGGCGTTCTGCGCCTGCAATCAAGGAGAGTGTTCCATGACAGAAACAATACCAGGAGGTGTCGGCGGGAATGCCGGCACCATTCGATCGATGGAGTGGCAGAAGAGGATCTGGCTCGCCCTGATCGTCGTGCTGACCCTGGCGGTGAGTGCGCTGCTGTCGGCGCAGGCCTTCGCCGCCGCACCGCCGGCCGGCTCGATCATCGGCAACCAGGCCACCGCCAGCTACGTGGACGTGGGCGGCAATGCCCGCACCACCACCTCCAACCTGGTCGAAACCAACATCCTGCAGGTGGCCGGCGTGGACGTCGAGTCCGACCAGAACAAGGTCGCGGCGCCCAGCTCGACCATCTACCTGCCGCATACCGTCACCAACACCGGTAACGGCAACGACATCTACGATCTGGTCGCGGCCCAGGTGGCCGGCGGCGGCTTCGCCTTCGGCAGCATCACCGTCTATGCCGATGCCGACGGCGACGGCGTGCCGGACAACTTCGATGCGCTCGCCGTGACCCCGACCCTGCCGGCGGGCGGCAGCTACAACGTCGTGATCGCCGCCCAGGTGCCGGCCGGCGCCCTGGCTGCCCAGGCCAGCCAGCTGACCCTCACCGCCACCAGCCAGTACACCGGCAGCGTGACCGACACCAACACCGACACCGTGACCGTTTCCGGCGACGTGGCCGTGGTGCCGGTGACCAAGGCGCTGAGCCTGCAGTCCGGTCCGGTGGGCAGCGAGGTCGAAGTCACCCTGACCTATACCAACAACGGTACCCGTGCCGCCACCGACCTGACCCTCACCGACCTGCTGGACAACCGCTACGAGTACGTGGCCGGCACCGGTCGCTGGAGCGTCAGCGGGACCGGCACCGCGCTGACCGACGACAACAGCGCCGATCCGGCCGGCATCGCCTACGAGGTGAGCGGGCAGAGCGTCGCGGCGGTGATCGCCAGCGTCGCCCCGGGCCAGTCCGGCTGGGTGCGTTTCAAGGCGCGCATCAAGGCGGCCACCGCCCCGGGCCTGGTGCCGAACAAGGCCACGGTCGCATACGGCAACGGCGCCACCACCGTCAGCGACGAGACCAACATCTCCAACTTCACCGTGACCCAGAGTGCCGCCGTCAAGCTTTCCGACGAGTCCTCGAGCAGCGATTCCGACGGCAACCAGAACGACGTGGTCAGCAGCGCCGCCGTGCCGCAGGGGTCGACCCTGACCTTCGACAACGTCGTGGTCAACCAGGGCAACGGCGTCGATACCTTCGACATCACCTACAGCAACGTCAGCTTCCCGGCCGGCACCAGCTTCCAGCTGCGCGGCGCCGACGGCACTCCGCTGACCGACAGCAACGGCAACGGCATCCCGGACAGCGGCCCGCTGGCGCCGGGGGCGAGCTTCCACGTGCACCTGCGCGTGATCCTGCCCAACAGCGCTGCCGGCAGCGGTCCGTTCGACGTGACCAAGACCGCCACCTCGCAGGTCAACCCGAGCGTGAAGGACAGCGTGACCGACCGCCTGCTGGCCATCACCGCCAACTCGGTCGACCTGACCAACGACAGCGCCGGCGCCGGCGCCCCGGGTGCCGGCGTGCAGCCGACCGGTGAAGCTGCGGCGGTGACCACCAACTCGGTGAAGCCGGGCCAGACCACGGCCTTCACCCTGTTCGTCAACAACAACAGCGCGGTGCTCGACAGCTACAACCTGGCGGCCAGCACCAACAACACCTTCGCCGCGCTGAGCCTGCCGGCCGGCTGGAGCGTGACCTTCCGCAACGCGGCCACCGGCGCGGTGATCAGCAACACCGGCACCATCGCCGCCGGCGCCAGCCTGCGGATCACCGCCGAGGTGGCCGTGCCGGCCGGCGCGACGCCGGGCACCACCAGCCTGTTCTTCCGTGCGCTGTCGCCGACCAGCGGCGCGCTGGACGTCAAGCACGACGCGGTGACCGTCGACCAGGTGGTCGACCTGTCGGTGACGCCGAACAACACCTCGCAGGTGTTCGCCGGCGGCCAGGTGGTCTACTCCCACACCCTGAACAACAACGGCAACGTCGGCGTCAGCGCTGCGGCACTGAGCAACAGCGATTCCGCTGCGCTGTGGAGCTCGCTGATCTGGTACGACCTGGACGGCAACGGCGCCATCGGTGCCGGCGACGTGCGCGTCGACAACGTCGACGACATCCTGGCGGCCAATCCGGCGCTGGGCGCCACCCTGGCGCCCGGAGCCCAGGTACCGCTGCTGATCCAGGTGTTCGCGCCGTCCGGCGCCAACAACGGCGCGGCCAACACCACCTCGGTCGGTGTTTCCGCCGTCGGCGACGCGGACGCCACCAACAACCAGGCCACCGACACCTCCATCGTGGTGTCCGGCGACGTGCAGGTCATCAAGCGCCAGGCGCTGGATGCGACCTGCGACGGCACCGCCGACGGCAGCTTCACCGCCACCGGCCGCCTGGACGCCAGGCCGGGCGCCTGCCTGATCTACGAGGTCACCCTGCGCAACCTCGGCACCCAGCCGATCAGCGCGGCGAGCATCTCCGACACCACGCCGACCTTCACCAGCTACGTCGGCAACAGCGCCGTCACCGTGCCGGCCGGCAACGTCAACAGTGCTCCGGCCAACGGCGCCAGCGGCCAGGTGGTGGCGAACTTCGCCAGCGTGGCTTCCGGCAGCTCCGCGGTCCTGACCTTCCGCGTGAAGATCGACCAGTAAGCCCCGGTGCCGGGCCCGGCGGGCGCTGCCCGCCGGGCCCGGCCCTTGCGAACAATCCGGCGCCGGGGGCTTCCCCGGGGCCGACTCCGGCAATCCGTCCACGAGTTTCCGCGCCCCTCCATGCTGACTTCCGCCGACATGCCCGCAGTCGCGCTCGCCCATGGCACCCGCCGCATCCTGCGCGGGATCCTGTGCGGCCTGCTGCTGCTCGGTCTGGCCGTCGCTGCCTGGGCCGGCACCACCCCGTCGGCGGGCAGCCTGATCAGCAACCAGGCGCAGGCCGAATACCGGCAGACGGACGGCAGCCTGGTGCGCCTGCGCTCCAACACCGTGGAGACCGAGGTGGCGGCGGTGGAGAGCATCGCCCTGCTGCCCGACCTGGCGGTACGGAGTTCCGCCGGTGCGAGCGTCGCGCTCGCCCACACCCTGATCAACACGGGCAACGTCGCCACGACGCTGACCCTGCAGTTCGCCAACCGCAGTGGCGACGGTTTCGACCTCAACGATCTGGCACTGACCCAGGACCTCAACGGCAATGGCCTGGCCGACGCCGGCGAGCCGTCGCTGCCGCCGGGCAGCAGCCTGACGCTGGCCGCGGGCCAGCGCCTCTACCTGCTCCTCACCGCCCGCGTGCCCGCCGCGCTCGCCTACGGCCGCCAGGCGCTCCTGCAGCTGTCGGCGCATGGCGCGGCCGGGGCTTCGGCGCAGGTCGACGACAGCGTCACCATCGACTCCACGGTCGCCCCGCGCCTGGACAAGGAAGTCACCCCGCAGAGCGCGATCCCCGGCGCGACGCTGCGTTATCGCCTGGCGCTGAACAGCGGCGACGGCTGGCGGCCGAAGCCGGTGCTGGTGGATGGCGCCCTGCAGGAGCTGCTGCTGGTCCGCGATCCGCTGCCGACCAACACCGAGTTCGTCGCCTTCGTGGCCGGCGGCGGCGCCCAGGCGCTGTACCACCTGGCCGGCATGCCGCGCGACGAGTACCAGAGCCAGGCGCCGGCCGAGCGCGGGCGCATCGACGCCATCGCCTTCGGCTTCCCCGCTCCGGCGGCGCTGAGCCAGGCCGAACTGGAGTTCGACCTGCGCCTGGGCGCCGCGGCCAGCGGGACCGTCGTCAACACGGCGACGGTGGAAGGCCTGGTCGGCGCGCAGGAGCAGCGCGTCGAGTCGAATCCGGCCCGGGTCAGTCTGCCGGTCCAGCCCGGCGCCCTGGATTACCGCGACCCGCGGCTGGTCGACAAGGTCACCCTGAGCAGCAGCGGCCTGCCGCTCAACCTGCGCGCCGAGGCTGCCGCCTGCAACCTCGGCGCCGCGAGCATCGAGAGCTGGCCGCTGAACCTCAGCACGGCGCTGTCCGGCGACCTGGAAACCCTGACGATCACCGAGACCGGCCCCAATACCGGCATCTTCGTGCTGACCAGCGTACCGACCGCGCCCTGGCCGCAGAATCGCCAGGTCAGCAGCGACGGAACCGTGCAGGTCGCCTCCAGCGACACGGTGACCGCCACCCTGAGCTGCGCCGGGCAGACGCTGGTGGCGGCCGTGCTGATCGACCCGGCCGGCGTGGTGTTCGACTCGCAGAGCGGCGCGCCGCTGGCCGGGGCCACGGTGCGCCTGATCGAGATCGGCGCGGCCGGCGAGCGGCCGGCCACGGTGTTCGACTTCAATGCCCAGCCGGCGCCGAGCAGCGTGGTGACCGGCCCCGACGGCCGCTACGAGTTCCCCCTGGTGGCGGCCGGCGACTACCGGCTGGAAGTCACCCCGCCCAACGGCTACCGCTTCCCCTCGCAGGTGCCGGCGGCGCAGCAGCCGGCGGGCCGGCGCATCGGCGACGGCTCGTTCGGCGGGCGCTTCCGCGTCGATGCCGCGGTGCTCCTCGACGTTCCCCTCGACCCCGGCACGCTGTCCGGCCTGGCCCTGCAGAAGCAGGGGGCACGCAACAGCGTCGAGATCGGCGAGACGCTGCGCTACACCCTGCGCCTGAGCAACAACACCGGCCGGGTGCTGGACGACCTGGTCATCGAGGATCGCCTGCCGGCGGGCTTCACCTATCTGCCCGGCAGTACCCGCCAGGATCGCGAGCTGACGGTCGATCCGGCGCGCCTGCCGGGGCGCCGCCTGGTGTTCCGGGTCGGCAGCCTGGCCAGCGGCAGGAGCCTGCAGCTGGACTACACGGTCCGCGTCGGCAGCGGCGCCACCGCCGGCGACGGCATCAACCAGGCCCAGGCGCACAGCGGCGACGTTTCCTCCAACCTGGCGCGCTTTGCCGTGCAGATCGAGAAGGGCGTGTTCGCCGACGACGCCTTCATCCTCGGCAAGGTGTACGCCGACTGCGACCGCAACCGGGTGCAGGATCCCGGCGAGCCGGGGATCCCCGGCGTGCGCCTGTACCTCGACGACGGCAGCTTCGTGATCACCGACAGCGAGGGCAAGTACAGCTTCTACGGCGTGTCGCCGCGGACCCACAGCCTCAAGCTCGACCCCATCACCCTGCCGGCGGGCGCCGAGATGGAGACCATCGCCAACCGGCAGGCCGGCGATGCGCAGAGCCGCTTCGTCGACCTGCGAAACGGCGAGCTGCACCGCGCCGACTTCGCCACGGACTCCTGCGCGGCGCCGCTCCGCGAGGAGATCGAACGGCGGCGCAGCGTCGGCGAGACGCCGCCGGCGCGCAGCGAGGAGGAAGCGCTGACCGCGCACCTGCGCACCGAGGCGGCGCCGAACTACGACCTGCGCGCGCGCCCGGCCAGCGGCGTGCTCGATGCCGGTGGCCGGATAGTCGCCGAGACGCCGCTGGCGGCCTACGGGGCGGAGCGCGCGCGACCGGCACGCCTGAGCGAGGCGCCGGTCAGCCGCTCGCTCAGCGTCAGCCTGGAGAGCCTGCTGCTCAAGCGCAGCGACAACCGCTTCGGCTTCCTGGACCTGACGGACGGCGACACCCTGCCGGGCACCGACCTGTCGGTGCGCCTCGTCGGCCGCGATGGCGCCTTCTTCCGCCTGCTGGTCAACGGCGAGGAAGTGCCGAGCAGCCGGGTCGGCCAGCGGGCGCGCATGCCCAGTCGCCAGCTGCTGGCCTGGGAGTACATCGGCGTCAAGTTGAAGCCGGGCAGCAACCGGCTGCGCGCCGAGGCGCTGGACGCCTTCGGCAACCTGCGCGAGTCCACCGAGATCACCCTGATCGCGCCGGGTCGCGCCGGCAAGCTCCTGCTGGTGCTGCCGCCGTCGGGCGGGGTCGCCGACGGCCAGACGCCGATTCCGGTGATGGTGCGCCTGCGCGATGCCGACGACGTGCCGGTGACCGCGCGCACCCTGATCACCCTGGAGAGCAGCGCCGGGCGCTGGGACGCGGAGGACCTCGATCCGCTGCAGGAGGGCGTGCAGACCC
Source organism: Pseudomonas sp. OF001 (assembly GCF_904426495.1). Taxonomy (NCBI): domain Bacteria; kingdom Pseudomonadati; phylum Pseudomonadota; class Gammaproteobacteria; order Pseudomonadales; family Pseudomonadaceae; genus Pseudomonas; species Pseudomonas sp. OF001. The sequence goes on from NZ_CAJGBM010000008.1 coordinate 106,511, forward strand.
TGGTGCAGGGCGGCGAGGCGCTGTTCGACCTGATTCCGCCGGCCGATCCCGGCAGCGCCCGGGTCCGCGTCAGCAGTGGGGTGCTCGAGGCCGAGGAGCGGCTGGCCTTCACTCCCTACCTGCGGCCGCTGGTCGCCACCGGGGTGATCGAGGGGGCGGTCGGCATCAATCGCCTGTCGGCCGATGCCATGGCCGCGGTCAGCCCCGAGGACACCTTCGAGCAGGACATCCGCCGCCTCAGCGGGGGCGGTGGCGACAGCCGCGTGGGCGCGCGCGGCTCGATGTTCCTCAAGGGCAAGGTCAAGGGCGACTACCTGCTGACCCTGGCCTACGACTCCGACAAGGACACCCGCGACCGCCTGTTCCGCGATATCGAGCCGGAGAGCTTCTATCCGGTCTACGGCGACAGTTCGATCAAGGGCTTCGACGCGCAGTCGACCAGCCCGCTGTACGTGCGCATCGACAAGGGCCGTTCCTACCTGCTGTACGGCGACTTCAACACCGCCGCCGATCCGCAGCCGGCCCGCCAGCTGGCCAACTACAGCCGCAGTCTCACCGGCGTGCAGCAGCACATCGAGACCGATCGCGTGGTGGTCAACCTGTTCGCCAGCCATGACAGCAGCCGCCAGCAGGTCAACGAGTTCCGTGCCCAGGGCATCTCCGGGCCCTACCGCCTGCCCGGCTCGGGCTTCCTGCGCAACAGCGAGCAGATCGAGATCCTCGTGCGCGACCGCAACCAGCCCTCGGTGGTCCTGGAAAGCCGCACGCTGACCCGCTTCGTCGACTACACCGTCGACGAGCTGGCCGGCTCGATCATGTTCAGCCGGCCGGTGGCCAGCGTCGACGCCAACCTCAACCCGGTGTTCATCCGCATCACCTGGGAGGTGGACAGCGGCGGCGAGACGTTCTGGGTCTACGGCGCCGATGGCCGCTACCGGCTCACCGAGTTCCTCGAGGTCGGCGGTTCGGTGGTGCGCAACGACGATCCGGTGGAGGGCTACTCGCTGTTCGGCCTCAACGCCACCGTAACCCTGGCCGAGGACCACAGCCTGACCCTGGAGGCCGCCCGCTCCGAGGAGGATCTGGGGAGCGCCGGCAACGCCTGGCGCGCCGAATGGCTGCGCACCGGTCGCGACGTCGAGGGGCGGGTGTTCGCCGCGCAGAGCGACGAGACCTTCAACAACCCCAACGCGGCGCTGAGCTCCGGGCGCCGCGAACTGGGCGTCAACGCGGCGGTGCGGGTGACCGAGCAGCTGCGCCTGAACGCCGAGGCGCTGCACACCGAGAGCCTCGACACCGGCGGGCGCCGCCAGGGCCTCTACGGCGGCACCGAGTATGCGCTGACGCCGCGCGTCACCCTGGCCACCGGCCTGCGCTACACCCGCGAGGACGAGGCCGCGCCCCTCGGCGAGAGCCTGGCCACCGGTGCGCGGGACGTCACCTCGGCCTACGGCAAGCTCGGCTGGAATCCCGACTTCCTGCCGCGCGCCAACGTCTACAGCGAGTACGAGCAGGACCTGTCCGCCTCCGCCAACCGCATGTTCGGCATCGGCGGCGACTACCAGATCAGCCAGCGCGGCCGCCTGTATGCCCGCCATGAACTGATCTCCAGCCTGAGCGGCGCCTTCGGCCTGTCCGAGCTGAGCGAGCAGCAGAACACCACGGTGTTCGGCCTCGACCACGACTACCGCGAGGACGGCAACGTGTTCAGCGAATACCGGGTGCGCGACGCCATCGACGGCCCCTCGGCCCAGGCGGCCATGGGCCTGCGCAACGGCTGGGCGCTGCAGCCGGGCCTGCGTCTGACCACCCAGTTCGAGCGGGTGCACCCGCTCGACGGCTTGTCCCAGGAGAACAGTGCCATCGCCCTCGGCCTGCACTACACGGCCAACCCGCTGTGGAAGGGCGGCACCCGCCTGGAATGGCGCGAGAGCGACACCGAGAACAGCCTGCTGCACACGGTCAGCTATGTGCGCCGGCTGTCGAGCGACTGGAGCTTCCTCGGCAAGAACACCGTGTCGCTGGTCGAGCGGCTGACCGACGACTCCGGGGACCTGCTGCGCAACCGCCTGCGTCTCGGTCTGGCCTGGCGGCAGACCGAGGTCAACCGCTGGAACTGGCTGGGGCGCTACGAGTCGCGCTACGACCGCGACGAGCAGGAGGACGAGCGCCGCCACGCCCACGTGCTGTCCAGCCACGTCAACTACCAGCCGCACCGCCAGTGGGTCCTGTCCGGCCGCTATGCCTTCAAGCAGGTGAACGACGACAATGGCGACGTCGACAACCGCTTCACCGGCCACCTGCTGTCCGGGCGAGTGCTGTACGACCTCTCCGAGCGCTGGGACCTGGGCTTCAACGTCAGCCGTCTGTTCGATCCGGGCAGCACCCAGTACGGCTACGGCGCCGAGGTCGGCTACCTGCTGGCGAAGAACCTGTGGGTGTCGGGCGGCTACAACTTCGCCGGCTACCACGACCGGGATTTCGAGGATGTCGACTACACGCAGCAGGGGCCCTATCTGCGCCTGCGCTTCAAGTTCGACGAAAACAACCTGCGCTGGCTGGAGTGAGCGATGAACCGGATGCTGCTGGGCCTGCTGCTGCTGGCCGTGGGGACGCTGGCCTGGGCCGAGGGCAGTCGCAACCTGCACCCGAGCGGGGCCTCGGGGCTGCGCGCCTGGCTGGAATACAACACCTCGGGACTGACGACCTTTGCCGGTATTCCGCGCAGGAACTCCATCGAGGTGTATGCCCAGGCCGGCGAGGTGATCGCCCTCGGCTCGAGCGCCCACGGCCTGGGCAGCACCGGTGGCATCCGCTACACCACACCGAGCGGCACGTCAGGGAACTGCATCGGCACGGGGCCGGGACGCATCGCCAACCGTACCGAGGAGGTGAACGGGCCACGCTATCCCGGCGGCGGCAACTCCGCCGGCTTCGCGCCCTGCTACGTGACGGTTCCGGCGGGGGAAACCGGCATCTGGCGCGTGGAGTTCCTCGGTCCCGACGGCGCTGCGACCAACCCCCCCACTGGGCTCTTGGCGAACGCCATCTGGAGCCAGCCGAGCACTGGCAGCCTGATCGCCGCCTGGGACGTGACGGTATTCCAGAGTGCCAGCAGCAACACGCCGCTGAGCGGGCGGGTATGGGCCGACTACCTGCCGCTGAACTCCGGCGGCAACGGCAACAACTACGTCTACCTGAACGTCTACGTGCTGAACAACGAGGGCTACCTGTTCAGCCAGCAGCAGGTGGTCGATCCCTTCGGCTACATATTCTTCGCCAACAATCGCGGCTTCCTGTCGTCCTCGACCGGCAATCCGGTGTTCAAGTCGCTGGCCACTTCCTCTGGCGTCCTGCAGGCCGGCTACAGCTTCCACCGTCCCGACCAGTCCGACTCCGGGATCAACGTCACCCACAAGACGTTCTTCAACCCGCCGGCGGCGGACCTGCCGAGCGAGGCCAGCTACTGGGCCGGCGGCGACGACTGGCTGCGTCTGGCGCTGCCGATCCTGCCGCCGCAGGTCGAGGACGTGCGCTTCGTCGGCAAGGACGGCACCAGCGGCCAGGCGGCCGGGGTCAGCGGCGGCGGCGGCACCTTCTACTACACCAACTCGGCCAGCGAGACCCTGTCGGTGCGCATCGTCATTCCGCTGAGCGCCAACGGCGTCAACGTCGACCGGGTGCTGACCGGCGTCGCCCCGCCCGGCGAGGGCAGCCTGGTGTGGGATGGCCTCGACGGCGCCGGCAACCCGATCTACACCAGCGGCACGCTGTCCTACAACTTCACCGCCACCCTGTTCGGTGGCGAGATCCACTTCCCGTTCTTCGACGTCGAGCGCAGCCAGCGGCTCACCGTGCGCCGCCTGAACGGGCCGTCCGCCAGCCAGTGGCCCGACGACCTGCTGTACTGGGACCATTCGCTGGTGGCCGGCAGCGGGCAGCCGGTGCCGCTGACCAACCTGGAGGGGCTGTCCAGCAGCAGTTCGCCGGCGATGAGCTACAGCGGCACCTGGGGCAACGAAAAGGGGCTGGATGCCTGGACCTACGTGCCCTCCGACCAGCCGGCGGTGTCTTCCGAGGTGACCGTGCGCACCGCCGACCTGCGCATCGTCAAGACCGCCGATTTCGCCCCGGTGGGGCGCGGCGGTGCGGTGGCCTACACCCTCACCGTGGACAACCTGAGCAGCGACACCTTCGCCCGCGATGCGCGGGTGCAGGACAGTTTCGCCGCCACCCTGTCGGGGCTGCGCTGGAGCTGCGAGATCGTCGAGCCGGGGCTGCTGCCGGCGGATCAGGTATCGGCATGCGCCACGGCCAGCGGCACGGGCAACCTGGACGCGCTGGTCAGCCTGCGTGCCGGCGCCCGGGCGGTGTTCCGCATCCGCGGCACGCTGTCTGCGGCGGCCGGGGCGACGCTGTCCAACACCGCCACGGTGTCGCGGGCGGCCGATGCCGCCGACCCGGCGCTGGCCAACAACACTTCCACGGTGGTGATCGCCACCGAGCCGGGCCATGCGATTTCCGGCCAGGTCTACGAGGACCTGCAGGGCAACGGCGTGCGCGACGGCGGCGAGGACTGGGCGGCCGGCGCGCCACTGTGGGTCAGCCTGGTCCGCGATACCGGGGAGGTCGTCGAGTCGCTGCAGGTGAACGCGGGGGCCGGCACCTATGCCTTCGCCGGGGTTCCGGTCGGCCCCTACCGGCTGCTGGTGACCGATGCCGAGCTGTCGGCGAGCGTGGCCAGCCCGGCCGGCTTCCAGTTCGTCGCCCCGGTCTCCGGCCGTCTCGACCTGGTCGTGGCCGGCGCTGCGAGCGGGCAGGACTTCGGCCTGCGGCGTGGCGGCAACCTGCTCGAGGGGCGGGTGTTCGAGGACAACGGCGCGGGAGGCGGCATCGCCCACAACGGCATCCCGGATGGCGCCGAGAGCGGCCTGGCCGGCGTCAGCGTGCGTCTGCTCGATGCCGGGGCCACGCAGCTCGCCGAGACCCGGACCGCGGCGGATGGCTCCTACCGCTTCATCCTGCCGGCGACTGGCGGCGATCTCGAAGTGGTCGCCGACACCCCGGCCGGCTTTCTCTCCATCAGCGAAAGCGCCGGCAACATCGCGGCACCGGACAATCCCTCGCCGTTCGACGATCGTCTGCGCTTCACCCCGGCGGGCGGCAGCTACCAGGGCGTGGACTTCGGCGACGTGCGCGAGCCGGTCCTGGCGCCGGACCAGGTGCGCTCCTCCGCGCCGGGCAGCACGCTGTACCTGCCGCACACCTTCACCGCGCCCAGCCGCGGCAGCGTGCGATTCGCCGTGGCCGACCCGCTGCCGAATCCGGACATTCCCGGCTGGGATACCCGGCTGTTCGGCGATGCCAACTGCAACGGCAGCCTCGACGCCGGCGAGGCGGTGCTGGGCGCCGCGCTGGCGGTGAGCGCGGGGCAGCGCCACTGCCTGCTGCTGCGCGTGCTGGTGCCCTCGGGAGCGCCGATCAACGCCCAGTGGCGGGCCGCCTTGCGTGCCGAGATGAGTTATGCCGACGCGGCGGACCAGCCCCTGCGCAGCAGCGCACGCAGCGTGCAGGACCTGGTCACGGCCAGCGAGCGCGAGGCGCTGGTCCTGCTCAAGGCGGTCGACCGGGGCACGGCGATGGCCGGGGACGTGCTGACCTATACGCTGACCTATCGCAATGCCGGCGCCGACAGCGTCAGCGATGTGGAGATCCGCGACGCCACCCCGGCCTATACCGTCTACGTCGGCGGCAGCGCGGCGTGCCGCCTGCCGCTGCCGGCCGGCATCGCCAGCTGCACGACCAGCGAGGCGCCTGCCGAGGGCGGCGTCGGTGCGGTGGTCTGGCGTCTCGGCGGCGCCCTGCCGTCGGGCGCCGAGGGACGGGTCGAGTACCGGGTGCGGGTGGAGGGGATGTGAGCGGCCGCCCCTCAGGCCGGCTACGGAGCGAGGATGCCGCGCGCCTGGCAGTGGGGCAGCTGTTCGCGTAGGAACTGGATCAGCGCGCGCACCGCCTGGGGCACCATCCGGGCGGGCGGCGTCATGGCCTGGATCGGGCAGGGGGCGGGCTCGAAGTGCTCCAGGGCGAGCTGCAGCCGGCCCTCGTGCAGATCGTCGAGGCAGGCGTACAGCGGCAGCTGGGCGAGGCCGAGGCCGGCCCGGGCGGCGCTGCGCAGCGCCGTCAGGCTGTGCGACACGTAGCTCGGATTGCCGCCGGCTTCCGTGGCGTCGCGCAACTGCCAGGCTTCCGGCGCATGGGGCAGGCCGAGGCTGAGGAAACGGCTCTGGTCGACCTGTTCGGGGCTCTGCGGCTGGCCCAGTTCCTCCAGCAGGGCGGGGCTGGCCACGCAGACCAGACGCAACTGGGCGAGGGGGTGCAGCACCAGCTCGAGGCTGTCGCCGGGCACTGCGCCGAGGTTGAAGGCCAGGTCGACGCGCTGGCTGAGCAGCTCCCGCACGCCGTCGCCCGGGCTGAGGGCGATGCGTACCCGGGGGTGGAGCATGGCGAAGCGGGCGAGCGGCTCGGCCAGCAGCTCCTCCACCAGAGGGGGGGTGCAGATGCGCACCAGCCCGCAGGGCTCCTCGAGGAACTGCTGGATGCTGCTTTCGGCGGCCCGGGCGGCGCGGAGCATGTCCTGGATGTGCTGGAAGACTTCTTCGCCGGCCGGGGTCACGGTGAGCGTGCGGGTGCTGCGCAGCAGCAGCTGGCTGCCCAGGCGCCGCTCGAGTTCGATGATGCGCCGGCTCAGGCGCGACTTGCTGATCCCGGTCCGCTTGGCGGCGGCGGAGAAGCCGCCGGATTCGATCACCTGGGCGAGCAGGTAGAAGTCGGTGAGGTTGTCGGTCGTGGCGATGCTGACGGAGGCGCGGGGCGCGTCGAGGGGGTTGCTCTGGCTGCGGGGCATTTTCTATCCGTGAATATCCTCGTGCGGATCGCAAGGGGCAAGGCGACAGCGACACGCATGTTTTTAGTTATATGTAAATGATAGCATATCGCCATTATTTTGGCGATATGCTGGATATTTCTTTTTTGCGCATGCGTTGCGACGAAAAACAGGCGTTCTTGTGGTGGCGGCGGCAGATTGCCGCCGCCACGCGCTCGACTGGCGTGCCGGACAGGCGGACAGGCGTGTGCTTCCGGCGGCGGATTGCCGGCGGAGCGGGGGGGGGGGGGGGGGGGGGCGGGGGCGGGGGGGGGGGGGAGGGGGGGCGCGGGGG
>NZ_CAJGBM010000009.1:0-108620 GCF_904426495.1 Pseudomonas sp. OF001
GTGATATCAGTCATTACCTGATGTATCGGTACAACTGGATCAGGCCGCATCAAGCCAACGACGGACTCCCGCCCGCCGTGGCCGAGAAAAAACTTAACCCACTGTCCGGGATGGCTTGACCACTACAGCCCCCCCCGGTTGCGGCGAACTCGCCGAACTTCTCCTGCACGTCCTTGAAGATGTCACCGAGCTTGTCGCCCTCGATGCCAACGGAACTTGCCGCGGCGGACCATTTCTGGAAGGTGGTTGCGCTGGTGTTAGAGAGCTGGGCCAGGCGACTCATTTCTCCAACTGCCTGCGCTGCCCCCCTGACCATCCCGGCGAAGGCATCCAACCCGATCGCCCCGGCGATAACCTTGCCGACCGAAAGCACGTCTTGCTTGAGGCCTTCAAGGTCTCTGCCGACCTTGTCGAAGATGTCCTTGGTCTTGTTTACCGCATCAATGACCAGCTGCGTGGTGATCTTCCCGGCCATCAGCCGATCTCCTTGAGTAGCTTCTTGAAGGCGTCCTGCTTGACCTGCGCCGCGCGGCAGGCGATCAGCAGCACGCGGTTGCGGCGCCTTTCTTCTGCGTCAAGGCCGGCCAGGAAGGCCTCGATCTGCGGGAGGGTGTAGCTCTGCACATCGGCCCAGGCGTGACCGGCTCCGATCAGGCGCTGGGCGACTTCGCCCCAGCCAGCGCTGTTGCCGCCGCCGCCAGGGCTTCGTCGAAAAAAGCCGAGTTGACCTTGATCACCTCGGCCATCAGCTTGATGGCGACAGGCATCGGCAGGCGGGCGATCTGCCAGCGATTCAAGTCGGTGCACGCGCCGATGATCACGCGTAACGCGCCGCTCTGCCTGGCATGGGCATACAGGCCAACCCGGGACTCGGTGGAGATCATGCCGAGCAGCACCGAAGCCGCCTCCGAAAAGCGCTCGAAGTGGCGCAGATCTACGGGGCGAACAGCGACGGCACGATTTCCAACGTGAACGACAGCAGGCTCAGGGAAAAGAATCTTCAGGTCTGACATACTTTCTCCAGGCAATAAAAAACCCGCCGAAGCGGGTCTATTGTTGAGCGCTCAATTCACATCAGCATCCCAGGGATTGCCAGGACTGACGCCAGCGCCCAAATGATCAATTTCAGGATTATGACGGCCGGTATAGCAGCAATTGCCATCTTTACCAGCAGTGCCACCATCGATATGAATGGCATGTCGAAATCGACCACAACGACGGGCGCCGCGCCGCGCGGCAGCGGCATTTCAGGCCTGTTCCGCCTTTGCTCTGCTTCATGAGCGCGCAGCTGCTCAACAGAAACCTTGGCACCAAGCCAGGCGTCCTGCGCGACGAATGCAGCTCCGCAACGCGCACACCTTTCTGGGCTTGACTGCATCTCCGCCAGCGTTGGCTCGTAGTGGCACTTCGGGCACTGCATGGGCTTCCCTCCCAGTCAAATGAGATGGGAGCCTAGCACAGCCGATCAGTTGTCCTTGCTCTCGACTTCCCACTGCCACATGGCGGCCTCGCCGATGTCGAAAATGTTCGGGTCGGGCAGGATCTTGATCTGCACCGGGACGGTACCGAACTCTGCGCCCTGGTTGAGCGGGATACCGCCGTTGAGGGCGATCTTGCAGTAGTAGCACTGGATGCGGCGCTTCTCGTTGCTGCCGCCCTCGTTCTGCTGGCCGAACATCACGCGCCAGTACTTCTGGCCGGTGGTGAAGGGCTTGATGACGTCGACGGTCGGGTAGCTGTAGCTGACCTTGATCGGCAGCTTGAGGCTGGTCTCGGCGGCAATCTCGCCGGCCAGCACGCCGCCGCGCAGGATGCGGATGCCGGCCGGGGTGACGGCATAGTCGACGTTGCGGGTGTAGGCGGTCAGGCCGTCCGAGCTGGTGACGCTGGTCACTTCCAGAGGGATGTGGGCCAGCATGATGGTGCGGTCGATGTAGGCGTCGTGCGCCTCGTCGGACACGCTGCCGGACGGAACGCGCTCGACCGAGCCGTACATGGCCAGCGCGGCGGCAGCCGGCGAGAAGGCCACTGCATCACCGGTGATGGTGACCTCGCTGGTGGAGGTGACGCTATCCAGCGGCGGCAGGCCGATGCGGGTCGGGTCGGCGACGGTGATCTCGTTGGTGGTCGGCTCGGCGCTGACGTTCTCGAGCTTGAAGACTTCCTCGAAATTCCAGGTCGGCCAGGCGGCGACGTTGATCGGTCCGCGGAACAGTTGGGTATGCAGCATGCTCATGGGGTTCTCCAGGCCGGCGGCCGTCAGTTGTAGCTCTCGACGTAGTGCACGCCGATGGTGATGGTGATGCTGTGGGTGCTTTCGCCCTCGCTGGCGAAGCGCAGCTCGGCGCTGTCCTCGTCCTCGATCAGGCCTGGGAACTTGCGCTCGTAGAGGTCCTGGCCGAAGCCAAGGACACGCAGGATGTCGACGTGCACGTCATCGATGTCTTCCTCGGCCGCGCTGCGCGGGAAGATGACCTCGATCTCGTAGGTGCGCTGGCGAGTCGCCTGGAAGGACGCGGCGCCGGTGCGCACGTCGCTGACCGGGCGCACCAGGGCGAGCGGCATTGGCGCCTTGTCGCGCACGCGCTCGGTCGGGCCATAGACCTGCTTGATGTCGGTGGTGAAGCCGTTGGCCGGCTTGATCTCGGACAGGCACGCGATCAGGGCGGTGCCGATTGTGCTGACTCTGCTCATCTCGCCCCCTTGGCGATCTCCTTGCGCAGGCGCTTCTCGAACTCCTGCTGCAGGAAGGTGTTGGTCCACATGATGTTTTGGCTGTTGCTCAGGAGCTTGAACCAGTAGGCAACGGAAGGCCCAAGGGCCGGCCTGAGCCCGCCAGCCTGGTAGCTGTACGTTCTCTGCCCTTTCTTCTTGGTTTCTCGGGTGGTGGCACTGCGCGTTCGCCACGGCTGCTGCGCCGCGCTTGCCGGGTTGACGAAGCCTGCTGCCAGCTTGCGGCCTCCAGGCCCCCACACCCATATCCGCGCACGGGTCGGGGCTATCCACTCGAATATCCAGCGCTTGTACTGGGTGACCGGCACGCCGGAACTGGACGGGATGACCCTGGCGTTCTTGAGCTTTCCCCTGGCTCGTTTGATTCGTAGTCCGTTCCGCACCTGACCCCGGCCAAGGAACTTGTCCATCGGGCGGACGTAGTGCCTGGTTCGCGTCCGGGCTGCCGTGGTGTTGAGCGCGCCGCGGATGACGGGGTCGATCTTGCGACCCACCTCGGCAAGCCTGGCCTTGGCCATCTCGACGCCCTGCACCTTGAGGTTGATTCGCATCAGGATGCCTCCAGCCAGAGCCCGCGCACCACGCCGTCGTCGGTTTCGTCGGCGTAGCCGGTGATGGTGTAGAGGGTGCCGGCGACCAGCAGTTGGTCATCCACCTGCGGGCGCCCGATCTCGAGCAGCGCCACCTCGGCGCGGGTTCGGTAGTCGGTGACCTGGCCCATGTCGTCGAGGTACGGCGCGTTGTGGGTCAGGTGGGCGCGGCAGGCCGCCGGCGCGCCGTCGAGCGGACGGTGCTCGCCGGGCAGGCCGATCAGCTCGTGACAGCTGAGCACCAGCTCGGCACCGGTGCCCAGCGGGTCGCGGGCGCCGGTGATGTGCAGCAGCCGCGGCCCGCTGCGCAGGTAGCGGCCCTGAATCAGCTCGGCGCTGTAGCGGGCGCGCACCTCGATCATGGCTGGCGAGCGCAGGCCGGTGGCGGCCGGGGCGTCCGCAGCCTCCTTGGCGCGGATGCTGGCCCAGCGGGAGCCGTGCGAGACCGGCGCCAGGTCGGCTGAGAGGCTCAGCACCTCAACGCGGTGACGCAATTTCCCCGACCTCATCGCTCCCTCTCCGGCGGCCTATGTCCGCCCTGGCTGTACTTCGCGCACGGCTGATACCCGCCAAGCCCAAGCCGCTGCCTGACGCATCCTGCGCACTCGCATTTTTTGTTCATACGCCAAGCCCCGTGCGGTAGAGGTTGAGCAGCCGAGTGACGGCCGGGTTGTCTGCCCTGGAGACGCCGACGATCTGCGCCTCGCGGTTCTCGTAGAGGTCGGCGGCAATCATCAGCACGGCCAGGCGCACGGATGCAGGAACCGGAACTTCGCTGGGCGGCGATGCCGTCTCGTCCAGCCAGGGCAGGCTGCGCTGCAGGTACTGCTCTGCGTGGTCGATGCCAGCGGCAAGGAAGCCATCCAGCTCGGCGTCCGCCTCGGTGTCGGGCCACGGGTCGAGGCGCAGGTGACGCTTCAGATCAGCGATGGTCGGCAGGCTCACGGAACCTCCGGAACGCGTAGCTGGTGATGCCCTCGCGGCCGAGCTGCGACTCGATGTCGTTGTACTCGACGCAGGCGAAACCCTGCTGCTCGAACCACTGCAGCAGGCCGCGGTGGGTGAAGTAGTGCAGGTGCTCGCCGGGCTTGTAGTGCTTGCTGGCCAGGCAGTGCGCCTGGTCGCGGTAGATCGGCATGGACACGAAGACCCACTCGCCGGCCTGATCGAGCAGACGCTCCGGCTCGGGGATGTGCTCGAGGCTGTCCCAGCAGGTGATCGCCTCGGCGTGGTGGGCGTAGATGTCGAAGAACCGGCCCTGCCTGCAGAGCCAGTCAACCGCCTCGGCGTTGACGTCGTAGCCCCATCCTTCCACCTCGGTGACGAACCGCCCGCCGCCGATGCCGATGTCCACCGGCGGCAGCCCGGTGTGCCGGCGCACGAACTCGACGCGCGCGCGGGTCAGCGCAGCGCCCATCTCGGTAGCGTCGAGCTGCTGGTATTTCTCGAAGTACGGTCCGCTGTAGTCCATCGGCGGCCGCGGATGGAAGCCGCGACCCAGCTCGTCAGACCAGAGCAGGCAGTCGGTCAGCCCAGTCGGCAAGGCACTGGTCATAGTCGGCGATCCTCTTGTCGCAGGTGTGCTGTTTCTGGGTGCAGCGGCAGAAGTTGTCCGGCACCAGGAAGGTGGTGCGGCTCAGGTCCATGCTGCGGTCGGTGATCAGTTCTGGAGCGTTGTAGCCGCCCTGCCCGCCGCAGACGATCAGCGCCGGAACGCGGGCGGCGATGCTGGCCGGCACTATCCAGCCGATGCCGCCGATAGCCGCTGCGGCGCCCTGCAGCAGGGCGAGCAACTGCTCCACCGGCAGCTCGCCGGTGTGGTACTGCAGGTCGGCCGGCGGCAGCGGGTCGAGCGCCCACTCCTTGCCGTCCTCGAGGTCGGCTACGGAGACGACGGTGTAGCCGCGGCGGCGCATCTCGGCGGCGGCCTGGGCGATGTACTCGGGCAGTGGGTTGCGGGTGTCGGCCCGCCACTCGGCACGCACGGTGACCGGGCGCACCACAACGTAGCGCCCGCTGACCGGAGGCGGCCCGAAGTCCGGCAGGTCGAGCGGGCCTGGCTGTACGCCGAACCCATCGCGCATACCGGCGTAGATGCCGGCCCCGCCGTAGCGGATGTGGCGCACGCCCTGCGCGCCGGGCGCGGCAGACCAACGATGCTGCCTGGCGACATTCTTGAGCTGGGTGCGCAGCTGGGTGGCCGGGCGCAGGCAGTGCACGCGCGGCAGGTCTCGGTACAGTTGCGGCCATGGGGTGTGCAGGTAGACCGGGACGTTGAACTGGCGCAGGAAGGCGCGCTGGTAGATGCAGTCGCCGAGGCCTTGCATGCCGTGGATGATCACAGGATTCCCTCCAGGGGGAGCCGCCGGAAGCACTCCAGCGCCGTGTGCCGGCTGGCGTTGATGACCTCCACGCCATCAGCTTGGAGATCGCCGGCCATGGCATCCATGTGCCTCGCCCACTCGCGGAAGTTGCCGCCATTGGCAAAGCCCGCCGGGTGGTCGCCGTGCCAGTGGCTACGCCCTCCGGTGCGCTGGAAGTCGTAGCCGAGCAGAACGATGCGCCGAGCGCCGAAGTGCCAGGCGAGGTTGATCGCTTGGAAGCCGCTGTTCAGGCCGCTGTTGATTACGCCCGGCTGGCGGTTGAGGCCGCGGCCATGCTGGTAGGCGACCCAGTTGACGCCGAAGCGCTGGGCGGCGCGGTCGTTGCAGGTCCAGCGCTCGCCGGCGAAGTCGATGCCGTGGTAGCGCTCCCACCACTGCCAGTCGCAGGCGTAGAGAACATCGGCCCATGGCGCGGCCTGCCAGCTGGAGTTGACGGCGATTACGCCCGCTTCGCCCTGGCCTTGCCGCCACCGGCGGACGCGCTCGCAGTCCTCGGCGCTGAGGCTTGGCCCGCTGGCGAGGATGACGACGGTTCGCCAGCGGTTGCGGTAGGGTTTTTCTGCAGCGGCTCCTGCGCCATCTTGTTCAGCGGCGGTGCGGGCTCGCGGAAGCTGACCAGGCCGTTGGCCTTGAGCTCGGCGGCGTGGCGGCGGTTGGTAGCGTAGGTGTCGCCGACGCGACGGAAGTTGGGCTGAATGCCGTGCGGCTTCAGCACGGTGACGATGACTTCGTCCATTGCGCTCTCCGGGGAGGCGGGCGCCCGCAGGCGCCCTCTCCTATCAGCCGTTGATCGAGCCGGTGATGAAGGCTTCCGGGCGGTACACGGCCAGCGCCAGGCGCTCCTCGGCGCGGATGGTCACCATGTTGCGCACGAAGTCGTCCTCGTTCTCGGTCGACAGCAGCACCTCGATCTCCATGCGGTCGAAGATCTGCGCGCCCATGCCGAAGGAGCCGGTGAGGAACTGGCCCTGGGCGATGGCCTGGGTCTCGGAGACCGGCAGGCCCCAGAGGCGCGGCTCGGTGCCGCCGACCGGGCTGGCGATGATGTAGCGACCCTCGTTGTCCTTGGTCAGCTCGATGGCCGCCCAGTCGATGGGGTTGAGGACGAAGCCGGTGGCCGGCAGCTCGGCCAGGACGGCCTGCAGCACAGCGAGGCGCAGGCGGTCGATGGCGTTGTAGCCGGTCAGGCTGACCGATGGGTTGTAGGTCGAGGCCTGCGGAATGATGCCCAGCAGGTTTGCGCCAGTGCCGTCGCCGTTCAGCAGCTGCTGCTCTTCGGCGTAGCGCAGGCCGTAGCGCGCCCGGCCGTCGATGTAGCTGGCCAGACCTTCTGCATCGTCGAGCAGTTGGCGAGAGGCCTTGAAGTGGTGGGCGATGGTGCGCACCGGGGCGGTCTTCAGGTCGAAGCTCAGATCGGACTTCGGCTTCAGGGCGCCTTCGGTGACCGGGGCTGCGTTGTTGGTGTAGCCGGTTTCCTGCACGAACTCGATGGAGTTCGAGCCGGTGCGACCGGGGATCAGCAGGTCACGCACGGCGAGAGTGCGTTCCGGCGGGGCGATGATGCCGGGCACGCGCTGGCCGACGGTCAGCGAGGTGGTGCCGCTGACGCCGCTGCCGACGGTGGCGGGGACGGTCATCAGGTCCTTGCGGTCCATCTTGACGCGCATGGACTTGCGCTCGGAGCTGTTCATACCCTTGAAGGCATCGCTCTCGATGACGCGCTGGCCGATGCTCTTGTGCTCGGCCTGCTCGTCGCCGCCGCCGCGGCGCACAGCCTTCTGCTCGAGCTCGGTCATGCGCTCTTTCAGCTCGGCCATCTGCTGCAGGCTTTCGTCGGCCTTCTGCTTGAGCTCCTCGGTGACGGTGGCGCCGGCCTTCATCTTCTGGGCGATGTCCTCGCCGAAGTTCTTGACCTGATCCATCACGGCGGTCATCTGCTTGGTGACGGCGCTCAGGTCGTCGCCGCCATGCTCTTTGCGGCCGAATTCGCGCTGCTTGTGCTGCATGTTCATGGGTGTTCCTCAGATTTGCGGGAGTTTGAAGCCGGACAGCAGGTCGCTCATCTGCTGGATTGCTGCCGCCTTGGTGTCGCCTTGGGATGCCTCGGACTCCCGTCCTGGCCAGTTCTTGAAGCCGCCGGCGGCGATGGCCTCGGCTTCCGAGCGAGAAAACCCCTTCTCCCGAAGGAACTCCTCGAACTCGCGAAGGGTTGGGTACTGCCCCTGCGCCAGGCGCGCCTTGACCGCGTCGATGCGGGCCTCGTCGTTGGCAGGGGTGGTGACGATGGAGATTTCCACCAGGTCGAGCTTGGTCAGCGTGCGGATGCGGGTCTTCTCGTCGAAGGTCGACTCGCGGACCCAGTAGCCGATCGACAGGCCGGTGATCGCGCCGGACTTCATGCCGCGGTAGGCGGTCTTGGCGTAGCTGGATTCCTCCAGCCAGAGCTCACCCTCGCCGATCAGGCCGTGGCTGTCTTCCTTGAGGGTGTCGATCTTCCAGTTGCCGATGGGTTCGCCGGTGCGGTGCTGCCAGAGGATCGGGAAGGTGCGCCCCTTGGCCTTGGTCTCGGCCAGGCTTTCGAGGAAGGCGCCTGGGGCGACCACCTCGTTGTAGCTGTCGACCACGCCGAACACGGAGCCGTAGCCAGTAAAAAGGCCATCATCGCTGATGGCCTTGGTGTCGAACTCGAACGCCTTGGTCTTCAAGGCTGCGCTTTTCCGGAGCATTCCGGTTCCTCCTGGTCGGGGATGCCCAGCCACTGGCGCAGGGCGGACTTGGCCGCGCCGTCGCCGCCGGCGTTGCCGAGCTGGTCGATGGGCAGCAGGTTGGACTGGACAGTGAGCTGGTCGCCGCCGGACTGCGGCGGCAGGTTTTCCTTGCGCCGGATCTCGTTGCGGGTCATGACGCCGTTCTGCGCCAGGGTCGAGTAGAACGAGGCGCGGGCAGCGCTGTCGGCGCGCAACAGGCCTTCGATGGCAAACTCGGCGAAGTACCGGCTGCGCTCGCCAGGGGCCAGCAGGGATCGGCGCACGGCCTGCTCGATGCGGGTCAGCCATGGGCGCAGGCTGAAGGTCAGGAAGCCGATCATCATCTGCTCGACGCCGGAACCCCACATGGTCTGCCCCGCGGCGTTGTGGCCGATCAGGCCTGGCCAGACGCGGAACCAGCGGCAGATTTCCTCGATGTTGAAGGCGCGCGTCTGCAGCATCTGCGCGTCTTCGGGGTTCATGGTGACCTGCTGGAACTTCATGCCGGCCTCGAGGACCATCATCTTCCCGGTGTTCATGGAGCCGGCGAACTGCTCGGCCAGACTGGTGCGCACCTCTTCGCGCTGGTTCTTGTTGAGGATCTGCTCCATCGACAGCACGCCGGATGGGCGCATGCCGTTGGCGAAAATCTTGCCCGATGCCTCCTCGGCCGCCATGGTCGCGCCCAGCGTCTCGCGGGCGTAGCTGACCGGCGACAGGCCGACGATGCCGTTGGTACCGAAGGCGCGGATGTGCATCATGCCGCCCTCGGCAATCGCCCGGGTGGCGTCGGTCAGCGGGTCGAGGTAGCGGTACTGCAGCGCGCCATCCTCGCCGACCTTGACCTTCATCCGGTCGGGCAGCAGCGGCACCAGAGCGACGATGCGCGCTCCGATCCGTTCGATCTCGACGTAGGCGTTGCCCTGCAGAAGCAGGCTGGCCATGACCACCTCCCAGAACTCGACAGCGGTCATGTCGGCGTTCGGCTGGGCATGCAGCAGGCTATACAGCGGGTGGCTCGATGCGCTGCGCCGACCGTCGTCTGTGCGCTCGTAGAAGCCGAGCGGCAGGGTGGCGACGGTCTCGGCCAGCAGGCGCACGCACGACCAGACGGCGGACAGCTGCAGGGCCTTGTCGACGGTGACGCACTTGCCGGAAGAGGACTCGCCGCCAGACCAGGCGGCCCAGAATGAGCCGTCGGTCAGGCGGATGGTCTTTCCGATCCATGCGGACAGCGCCGACTTGGCCAGGCCGGGCTGCGCCGACTTGTTGAGCGCCCGATTCAGGACGCTGGCGAGTTTGTCAGCCACCGGTCATCCCCTTGCGAATGAAGCCGCACGCGGCGAATGAGGCGATGCCTCCGGCGATCAGCGCCCAGCCCGGACCGTACAGGATGTGCACGCCAGCGCAGGACAGGCCGACGCCGGCCAGCCAGAGCAGCAGGAACAGGATCAGTCCGGGGTTCATGGGATTATCCGATGACTATAGGGTTGGAGAGGTAGTCGTCTAGGCTGTCGCCGGACTCTTCGCTGGCGACAGCCATGGCGCGGCCGATGGCCATGATCAGCGCCACGGCGCCGTCGATCTTGTTGTCCACGTGCTGCTTGATGGGGCGAACCACATCGTCGTTGCCGGGCAGATGCTTGCCGACCACGTTGCTGATGCACCAGGTCATGATCGGGTTGCCGTCATGATGGAAACGGCCCGACTCGATGGCGGCCTCCAGCTCCTTCATGGGCGTGCTCATGTTGGTGTAGTTCTGAGTGATGACGACCGGAGTCAGTCCTTCGTCTTCCAGCTGGTGCGACAGCGCGGTAGCGCCGGCCGGGTCGATCGGCGTCTCGCGGACCGGGCTGCTGTGACTGGCCTCGATGGCCTCGGCGAGGATCTCGCGATAGTCGACCTCGGCGCCGGGCGTCTCGATCAGGTGACCGCTGTTGACCCAGGCCTGGAAGCGTTCGGCCATCCGCTGGTTGTCGCTGTTGCGCACCGTGTCCTCGGGGACCCAGAAGCGCGGCTCGATGCAGTAGTAGTGCAGCCTGCCGTCGATCTCCCGCCAGAACAGGCGGGCCATGCTGTTCATGTCCAGCTTGCGCGCCATGTCACAGCTCAGGATGACCTCCTGCCCCTCGAACTGCTCAAGCATCAGGCTGCTGTCCTCGCAGGCCTTCCAGCTCTCCAGGTTGAAGAAGCCGGCCTTGGCGCTGGTCCAGACGTTCAGGTGCTTGGTCTTGAAGGTGTTAGTGAAACGCGCCGAGCGGATGGCACGCTGCTGCTGGCTCTCCAGGTACTCCTGATAGACCGAGATGCCGATGTTGGGGTTGGCCTTGGCCAGCACCTTGGGGTCGGTCCAGTCGTCGCCCTCGTCGATGGTCCAGACCCAGCCGAACAGCTCGTCATCTGGCACCAGACCTTCGAGCATCTCGATGACCTGGCGGCGCTTGTCGTAGCAGGGGCCCTCGATGTTCGCCCCGGCCGTGGTGATGATGAACATCAGCGGCTGCCGGCGGGCGCCCATGCCGGTGAGCATGGTTTCGTAGAGGGCGGCGCTGTCGTGCTCGTGGTACTCGTCGACGATGGCACAGCTGGGCGACGCGCCGTCGCCTGGGTTGCCGATCATCGGCTCGAAGCGGCTGGCGTCGGCCGGGCGGTTCATGTTCGAGGCGTTGACCTCGATGCCGGCGGCCTGCATCAGCAGCGGGCTGCGCTTGATCATCAGGCGGGCTGGACGGAATACCTCCCAGGCCTGCTTCTCGGTAGTGGCACCGCTGTAGACCTCGGCGCCGAACTCGTCGTCGGTGCAGAACATGGCGATGCCGACGCCGGCGGCGATCACGCTTTTGCCATTCTTGCGAGGCACCTCCCAGTAGCTCTCGCGGAAGCGCCGGTAGTGCGGCTTGGCCTTGCGCACCCAGCCGAAGGTGCAAGCCATGCCGAACAGCTGCCACGGCTCGAGGGTGACCAGCTGCCGCTTGAAGGCCCACTCGCCCTTGGTGTGCGGCAGCAGCTGGATCAGCTTCAGCTTCTTCTCGGCCTTGGCTGGGTCGAACTTGTAGGGGTAATCCTTGGCCTTGCTGGCGGCCAGGTCGTCGAAGTGCCGCTGGATAGCCTGGTGGATGTAGCGGCAGGCCGGAACCTTGCCGCGCAGCACGTCCTTCGCCCACCGCATCGCCTTCTCGACGTTGGGGTGAGCGGTGGCGGCCATGGCGAACTATCCAGACAGCAGAGCGGCGAATGGGTTTTCGGTCGATGCGTTCTTGTTGCCGCCGATGATTCTGGAGCGGCTGGACGGGTCGAGGCCCAGGAGGGAGCCGAAGGTCACGATCTGGCGCATCGCCTCGTTGGCGGCGGTGAGCGCAGGGTTCTTCATCGGGCTTCCCTGGGCGCTCTGCACGACGATGCCGAACTGCTGGACAGACTCCTCGGCCAGCCGCCACTTGTCATAGGCGGCGCAGAACGCCTCGACGTTGTGCAGGTCGGTGATGCACAGAACCTTCTCGCGCAGCAGCTCGGGCACCAGCATTCGCCACATGGTCGCGGCGCGCGGGCTGAGCCACTCGGGCGGATCGATGTCGGTAATGGCCGAAAACTCGGGCTCCGCCGTGTTCAGGGCGCGCTTTCCCGGGTTGCCGGCCAGCTCTTTCTTGGCGGTCGGCTTCGGCTTTCTGCCTCGGCCAGGCGCTCGTGCGGTTCCGGCCATGGCGCGACTTCCGATTTTTTAATTTCGCGGGCGTGAAAAAATGGCTCCCCCCGTCGTTCGGGAGGCGAAAACTTCCTGACTTTTGACCCGCCCTCCCCCTGTCGACGTGAGCCGATTTTTCAGCCCGCAGAGTTTCCCGTCGATTTCTGAAAATGAGAATTCATCTCATGCGCCACCGACAAGGCCGACCTTGGCACCCACCCTGTTGTGGCACGGGCGGCACAGGGCTCGCAGGTTGTCCCAGTCGAGCGATAGCTCGGGATGCGTCTTGCGTGGCTTGATGTGGTCCGTGATCTCCGAGGCCGCAGCCTGGCACTCCTCGCAGACCGGGTGACGCTTCCGGTAGTAGACGCTCAGCTTCCTCCATCGCTCGGTCCGGTAGAAGCAGTCCGAATCGTCACGCCGAGCGTTGTACTGCCGGTGCGCCTGCTTAAGCTGGACGGCGCGGCGCTCTTCAGCGGCAGCCTTGTGCCTCGAGCAGTAGCTGTCGCCGCGCACCAGCGCCGAGCAGCCCGGGTGGTTGCAGGGGCGCAGGGGGCGCAGAGCCATTACTGCCCATCCACCTTGCCCAGATCATCCCGCAGCTCCTTCAGCTCGCGCACCAGATCCGGCAACGCCACGCCCTTGCGCGCCTCACTCCAGGCGAACCATGCGCGCACCAGCACCCACGCCGGCAGGCCGGCCACGAAGATCACGCCGCCGATGGCAATCACCCCGATGTCGTCCTGTGCCCAGTGCGCCAGATCGAACCAGCGCACGACGAACGCCCCGCCGCAGATGCTGCAGACGGCCGTGCTGATCGTGGCCACCACGAACTCGCGGGCGGTCTTGGGCAGCGTCATGGCCATCACCACGACAGCGGCAAGCACAGCCGCGAAGCCGAAGGCGCCAAGCTTGTACAGGGCCAGGCCGCCAGCGGCGGTGGATGCGGGTTCGGTCATTGTCTGCATGCTCGATAGCCCTGCGGGCAGTGATAGGCGGCCCGCTACACGCGCCCGCCGGGGAGCAAGGGTGCGGAGGGGCCAGAAAGGATTAAACGACAAGCCAGTCTTCGGCGAGCATGTCGGTCTGCGACGCCAGCCAGCCGATCACCATGGAGCCGTCGGCGGCGCGCATGTCGATATGGGGAAGCAGCCGGACATTGTCGCCAGGCGCCTCCTTGGCGCGGTGGGCGGCAGCATGTCCGGGCTTGGCGAGTTCCGGTGCGAACTCGGATCCCGGCGTGTACGCCAGCCACATACCCTTGCCGTTCCAGCCAGCGCGCGCCACGCGGAGGCCGGCCTTCAGCGCCTCGATGGCCTGGCCGAAGGTCATGCCGTCGATGGGTCGGTAGGCACGCGCGAACACGTCCTCCGGGCTCCAGCTGATATAGCCGGCGTGGCGCGGGTCGTTGGCCTTGCCGCCGTCGTGGTACTCGACCAGATAGCCGGCGTCGGCGCCGTCCTCGTTGGCCGGCAGCTCCCAGCCGCGGTAGGCGTTGTACTCGGCGCGCGTCATGGGCTGCGCGCTGACGATCTTTGTGCCGATGTACTGTTGCGATGCTTGGCCTGACATGCTGACTCCAGAAACGAAAAGGCCCCGCACAATGGCGAGGCCTGGAATGGATGCGAGGGACGGATTCGAACCGCCGACCTTCAGGTTATGAGCCTGACGAGCTGACCGCTGCTCTACCACGCAGAAACGGAAAAGCCCCGGACTGATCGCTCAGCACCGGGGCCTCGGGGTTGTCTCGCGCTGTAACTACGCTCCATGAACGCGCAATTGCCACAGCATGGGTAAATACTCGCTCACTCGCTCAGTCGCGTCAAGCGGCGCGCTCGACCAGCACGCCCTCCGCCTCCAGGATCTTCTCCGCCTCGACCAGCGCCTCGCAGACCATCTCCTCGAGCACCTTGTGGATGCCCAGCCTCCAGCGGCGGCGGGTCTGCTCCGGCCGGCCATCGGTATCCCAGGTGTTCATGTCGTAGAACTCCCGCGGCAGCACGATCAGATCGCGCGTACTGCGCTTACCATCCACCCCCTTGAGCGGCGGAATCGCCCAGGCCGTGATCGCCTTGTGCAGGAACAGCGCCGGCGCCGGAGTGGCCACCACCGGACACAGCTTCCCGATTGCCTCCACCTTCCGCCCCTTGTGCGTGCTGTACTTCGCCACCAGCGCGTGCCAATGCCGAGGCTTGAGCCCATGGTGCAGCCGGGCGAACACCCAGCAGTCGGCCGTCATGCGGTCCTCTGCCGAGATCGCCGGACCGGCCGGGCGAGCCTCGCCGGCCTGGTACAGCTTCTGCCAGGCCTGCTTGGCCGTGCTGTCGATGCACTCGGCCGCCAGAGCCGATACCACTGCGCTGAGCGTGCTGCTGTAGATCATCCCCACCCCCTTCAATCGCCAGTCCAGTGACCGCGCAGCCCGTGCCGCCCGTTGTCACCCTGATAGTCCTGCTCGGCGCCGGCCTGTGCCGGCCGGTTCGCCGCCTGCTGCCTCTCCAGCCTGAGCGCCCGGCCCAGCTGCAGCACCAGCTCCTCCAACTCCAACCTCTCGCCCGTCGCTGCATCCACGAACCCAGATCCGTGGCACCCATCGCAGGGCATCTCGTAGAACAGGCCCTTCACTACCCCGCGCCCCTGGCATGCCGGACAGGCTGCCAGCAGGCGCGTGTGCTTCTCGAAGTCAGGCCCGTGCCGCTTCACCGGCTGCCCTCCTGGCCAGCTCGTCCTCGATGTAGCGCAGGTGCCGCCTGGCTGTAGCGATCGCCGCGTCAGCCTCGGCCAGCGCCCTCGCGTCCCTGCGCCCAGGCAGCAGCCGCGCCCGCACCTGACCACTGCGCCGCCCTGCCCCCTTGCTCACCACCACGCCAGAGGCCGCCGCGCGCTGCTTCCACAGCTTGTCCTGCTCCGCGCGCAGCTCCGCCTGCAGCTGCTCAAGCTCGGCCAGGCTCTTCCGCTCCAACCCGAACATCATCAACTCACGCACGCACCACCTCCGTAACGGCTCGAATGTCCACCCGTACCGACCCGCCGCCGATCACCTCGCCCCTCACAATCCGCAGATCATCGATCTGGCTGTCGTCCTCGATCACCCTGCTGTGCACCAGAGCGTCCAGCAGCCCCTTCAGCAGATTGTCCAGATCGCGCCGGCGGCGATCCGGCGGGAATGCCGAGACCACAACGCCAACCCGCCCGGGAACTAGCCGCGCGCGCTGGATCATGCACTCGGTCTCCACCTCCCGCCGGTACTCGCGCCCGCGCCGGCTAAGCAGCGTCTGGCTGCCAACGTGCCGGTAGTAGGTGTTGTTGCTCGGCGGCCACGGGAGCACCAGGGTCAGGCCCTGGCCCGCAGCCGCTCCACTACCAACTCCAGCAGCGCCGCTGGCACGCTGGCCAGCAGCTCCCTCCCCTTCTGCTGCTTCTCCCGCTCGCCCAGCGCCTGGCACTCCCACCGGATCCGGCAGGCCAGCAGATCGGCCGCCTGCGCGGCACGCTCCGAAGCATCCTGCGCACCCCTGCTGCATGCATTGCTCACTCACGAGCACCTCCCGCGCAGCCAGACTCGTGCTGCTGATCGGGGAATGCGCCGCACCAGCCGCAGGGCGGAACGATGGCGTCAAGCGCCGGATAGACAGCCTCGGCCAGCTCTCCGCTCTGCTCGATGCGCTGCTGACGCGGGCTATCATCGGGCGGCCAGATGGTCACATCCTCGGCCTCGCCCTGGTGGCGCAGCTCGTTCGGCCAGCCAGCTGGCGGCGGGTTGCGAAACGGCGGTACCTGGGCGCGCTTGAATGTCACAGCTGCGATGCTCTCCGGGTTCCACCCGTCGCGCTCCTGCGGATCAATCAGTCGCTCCTGGTGCGCCGCCTCGCCCATCAGCGCGAAGTACGCAGCGCCATCCTCATAGCTGTCCGCCCGGAACGCACCCTGCTGGCTGCGAACCGCCTTGAGGATGGCCATGAACAGCCAGCCCTGTTCCTCGGTCAGCGCCTGGCCGGTGATCGCGTAGAAGGCGTTCACCGTCGCGCCCATCGAGCGCTCGCCATCCGGCTTGTCGTATGTGCTCGCACGGTCTTTCATGTGGCCGATGCCGGCCTCGAGGATCTGCTGTGCCTTCACTCGGTCTTCTCCTTCCGGTCGATTCGATTGCTCCCCAGCAGCGGCAGCTGCCCGGGCGCCAGATTCCAGTCCACCACCAGGGCGCACTTTCCGTTCGTGCACTGGCGGGCGCTGAGGCTGCGCAGGTCGCTCATGGGCTCGCCGCAGTCCGGGCAGGCGCGGCCCCGGCCGTTGTCGTGGCTCATGCAGCCCCCTTGATGGTCATGATTCCGGCGCGGATCAGGGCCTGGTGCGTTTCGGCAACAGCGCGCAGCATGTCGCGCCAGTCGATTTCCCCCGCCCCACGCCCGTCGATGGCGTCGTGGCAGGCGCTGCAGGCGTAGACCGCCACGGTATCCAGCCCCTTCATGCCGACGCCCTTGGTGCCGCACGGCAGATGCGCCAGGACGGTGGTTTCCGGGTTCCAGTTGCAGACGCCCGGCAGGCGGACCGCGCAGTCCTGGCCGCGAGCGGAGTCGCGCAACTTCTTGCTGGCGATGCGGCTCATACCGCCACCCCGCGCACCTGCCGGCGCAGCGCCGCCAGCGCCGCCCGGCCAACCTCAGGCGTCGACACGCTCACGCTCTCCGGCAGCGCCTTCGGAATCTCCCGCAGCGGCTCGCCGGCCAGCAGCATGCGCACCGTCACCGCATAGGCCCGCTCGAACAGCTTGCGGCTCTTCTCCTCCGACAGGCTGCGCAGCTCGTGGAAGCCGGTTTCGCAGGCCGCGTGGTGCACAGCCGGATGGCTCCAACGCTGGTCGGCAGCCGGGTGAGCGTTGCGGCAGGCCTCCCGATAGGCCTTCTCCACGGCCGGCAGGCCCAGCGCCTCAGGCGACGCGCCAGTGCACAGGTTGCGGAAGTCCGGGGCGCTCGGCGGCCACTCGTCACCGCGAGCCACCAGCGCCGCCAGCCCCTCGGCGATCTGCTGGCCAGTCAGTCCGCCCAGCGTTGCCGCCCAGGCGTGGCTCTGGTCAGCCGACACGCCGAAACTCGCCGTCCAGCGGTGCCCGTACATCTCGGTCATCTTCAGCCACAGGTTGTCCAGCAGCCCCTGTCGCAGCTTCTGCGGCTGCTCGGGCTTCGATGGCGGCACGGACTTGGTCAACGGCCGACGCACGGCCTGCTGCGCGAGATTGCTGGCTGCTTGCATGGACTTTCTCCGGGAACAGGCCGGTCCACCCGTTGGCGATGGACAGGTGCAGAACGTGATCAGGGTTCGGATGGGCTTCGAGCTGCTTCGCCTGGTGGCGGCAACTAGCGGCGGTCAGGGGCTTGCGGATCTCGCGGCGGTGCTGGCACCAGTCGGCCCAGGCATCCGGGGAGACGCTGGCAGGGCGAGCAGTCATCGGGTCGAACTTCGCCGCCTTCGAAGCACGCGGCGCGCACGCGCCCTGCTCTTCCTGACTGGTCTCCTGATTGGTTACCTGACTGGTATCCTGATTTGTCGGAGATTTTTCCGACCCCTCTCGGATATTTTTCCGACCTACCTCGGATTTTTTTCCGACCCCTCTCGGATTTTTTTCCGAGGCACAGACCCCAGAGGTCGGATATTTTTCCGACCCATCGACCTTGCGATTCCACTCGCGGCCCTTGTCAGTCAGACGCACCAGAGTGATGCCGGCGGTGTGCGACAGCTCAATCACGCCAGCGACCTCCAGCTGCTTCAGCAGGCGATAGGCCGTGTCCGGCTTGTCGGTCAGCAGCGGCAGCTCCTCGAGGATCTTGGCCTTGCTCAGGGCGTAGAAGATCCCGCCCTCAGTCCGCACCGGCTTGGCCCAGCTCGGGCACTCGTAGACGAATGCGAACAACAGCGCCTGCTGAGCGTTCAGACCCCATTCCAGCGCCTTGACCTGATTCATCGTGATGGTGAATTGCATGTCAGGCAGCCGCCTCCATCTGGTAGGCAGCCCACAGCCCAGCCACCCACTGCAGCCCCTTCGGCGTGAAGCGGGCCTGCGTGTACGCGTGCTGGTTGTGCTCGTTGGTGCCGGTCTTCACCTGGAAGCGCCCGGCGTCGATATGCTGCTGGTACGGCGTCAGCGTGCCGCCCAGGTAGTACATGACGCCCTTGTCCAGCAGCAGCTGGCGGAAGCGGCGCTCGTTGGCCTTCAGCAGCTTCGCCGCCTGGCGGAAGCTCATCGATCCGGTGTTCTCGACGTACTGGTCGACGAAGGCGGCCTTCGGTGCGGCGATGGCCAGGGCGGCCTGCTGCTGCTCGATCTGCTCAGCCTGGTCGGCGGCGAGGCGCAGGGCCTCGGCGAGGGTCTGCGGGACGCGCGGCGCCTGCTGGGCCTCCAGCTCGTTCAGCCGGCGGATCACCTTCAGGCGCAGCGGGACGCTGTAGCCGGTCAGCAGCAGCTCAGTCATCTCGCGGGTCATGTGAATGACCGCAACGTAGCCGCGGCCGTCGACCTCCTCGCGAATGTCATGGCTCAGATCTGAGCCATCTTTCTCCAGCTCACCACGCATTGCGCGGATGTCGCGGATGACGTTCTTGTGCTCCTTCCCGGTCAGCTCCGCAATCTCGCGGCTGCTCATCGTCACGTTGCGCGCCACGTTTTCGGCAATCGCATTTCGTGGCGCGGGGTTGTTGATTTCGAGGGGACTCATTACACTCTCCCTTGCATGTTGTGGCGCATTGCGCGCCGTTGAAGAACCCGCCCCGCCAGGCGGGTTTTTTATTGCCTGGCGTCAGGCCTTCCGGACCGACTCCTTGAACACCTCGAGGCTCTGCACCACCTCCTCCGCCTCGCGCAGCAGCTGAGCCTTCTCCACGCTGGTAACCCGGCCGTCGGCCTGGGCATCCACCGCCAGGCGCGCCACGTCGCCCAGATCGGCATGCAGGCGCAGCAGCGCGTCATTGATCGTTGCCCCCTTCGGCTCTTCGCGATCCACCAGCTGGAAGCCGAACTCCTCCACCAGTGCCGACAGGACGCGACGACGCCCCTCCACCTGCAGGTGTGTCAGCACTTGGCAGAGCATCTCGATGTTCATCTTGTGCGCCTCCCGGTTCGGGTTGGCGCAGTCCAGAAGACGGGTGCGGTTCACACCCATGCGGCGGGCCAGCTCGGTGCCGCCCTCGGCGATCACTTCGTCGTGGATCGCGCGCTCGAATCGTTCCATCTCGCGAACTCCCCTTTCCTTTCGCGTGGCGCCCTGGTCGTCCCTGGGCGAATCTGTCATCACTGGATCAGCCGACAGGGATGAACCCCATGCACCAGCCGACCTTTCTGGATTCCCGGGCGAGCACGTCGCCCCTCGGCGGATCGTTGCGCCATGGCAGCGGCGGCACTCGGCCGCGTGGGCTGCCTGATGGGCTAGTGGGTGGTTTTCTTCGGGGAGGACTCGGACAGCAGCCAGGCTGCCTCGAACGGCTCGCCACGCTCGGCGGCAGCAGCCGCAAGGCGCTCCGCGTAGTGGGTTTCACCGGTGTACTCGGTGCGCGGTAAAGAGCCGGCCGCAATCCACTTGTAAATGGCGCGCTGGCTAACGCCGCAGACGAACGAGGCTCGCGCGACTCCTCCTGCCCGGACGATTGATTCCTTTAGCGCGCTCATCAAATGGTGTCTCCGACCAACATATTGAACTTTCGGTACATCTTATGGCGGAACTGAAAGTACATGCAAGGCCGTGCGAAATTGAACGCATGGTTCAGACCGAAGAAGTGCGCAAAGAATTTGTCCGGAGGCTCAAGCAGGCACTGGCGGAAGCTGGCATTGCCGAATGGGGCGCTGGCGTTCGCCTTGCAAATGTCACGGGGGCCACCGCTAAAGCCGCGAGCAAGTGGCTGAACGCCGAGTCCATGCCCGGTCGGGCCAACATGCTGGCCATCGCCGAGTGGCTTGGCGTGCGCGTCGAGTGGCTGCAGTACGGCGAAGGCGATGCTCACCAAGCCGCCGCCGAGCCGGCCCGCCCCGAGCAGGGCGATGCGCAGCCGCCAGCCAGGCGCGCCACTATGCTCGCCGCGCTGGCCACCCCGCGCTCACAGGAAGCGCTGGAGCGCATAGCCAGGGCCGCCAACGAAGGCCGCCTGACCGAGGTGGACCTGATCCTGCTGGAGCAGATTGCCTCCCGATTCGAAAGCAGCGCGGGCACAGAGGGCGAGCAGACCTCTACCGCCAATGGAAACCAGCGCCTCAAGGAGCGACTGCGCAACAATGATCCAGGTACTCAGCGGTAGCGCCTACGCTGGCGAACTGCGCGCGCCGCACTCCCGCGGCATCAGCCCGATTTTCCGCGGCAAGATCAACATCGGCGAAGGCTCGCATCGCTGCTACATCAAGCCTATGCCCGACGCAGTCAAGGCGGGCGGCAAGATCGTCGAGAACCGCGAAGTGCTCAGCGAGGCGCTCGGCTACACCCTGGCCAGGGCCGCCAAATACTCGGTACCGGCCGCCGCCGGCATCATTGTGCTAAACCGCGAGCAGATCCCCGCCGCCGTGCTCGAGCACCTGCGCGAAATTACCCCCGGTGGCCTGCAGCGGGACTACCTCGCCTGGTTCAGCCAGGACATGCAGCACCCCAGCCTGCTCAAGCGCCACATCCAGGATGCCCCTGGGCATCTGCAGGAGCGCCAGGTCAGGCGGCTTGCCCAGAGCCTGGCCGGCCATGCCGACACGGCAGCCATCGTCACCTTCGATGAGTGGACGGAAAACAGCGACCGCAACCTCGGCAACCTGCTCGAAGCGGCCGACGGCAAGCTTGCCCTGATCGACCACGGGCGCCTGTTCCGCCTGCCGGCTTGGCAACCGGCCTCGCTCTCTACCAGCGGACTGCCGCTGCGCAACGTGATCCGCGAACTGGTCGACAAATACGTGCAGCACTGGAGTGAGAAGACGCCCACCAAAGCGGCACGCGCCATGGCCTACAATGTTCTGGCTGGAGCCTGGCGCACGGAAGGCGCTGCGGCAGCTCGCCAAGTTCTGGCAGAATTCCTGGACACCGTGGACATCGACCATGTGCTCGACTTCCTCGAGGCGCGGTTGGAGCCGGCCCATTACAACAAGGCAGTAGGTCTCCTCGTATGAGCATCGCCGCTCGAATACGCTCGAAGCTGAGCGATCAGCCCTCACCACCACAGGTCACCGGACAGTGGCGAAGCATCAGCCTGTGCCTGGACGAGGACGCTGGCGAGTTCTTCAATGTCGGCGTTCTGTTCGTTTACGGCCAGAAGGTCGAAGTGCGCATGCTCGACAGCTTCGAGCGCGTCAAGTGCCTGTTCGATGCCCGGGTGAACCCCAACGACCTGGCGCGCCTGCTGGACGATATCGAGTCGACCATCTACCACATGGGCTCCGACCTGCCGAACGAGCTGGGCAACACCATCCGTCTCGGGCCGCCGCTGTACGCCGCCGGCATCAGTGCAGAATCCGTTGTCGACGAGTTCTTCGCCGATGTGGTGACCCTGGGTCGGCCGAAGCCGGGCGCCCATCAATACCCCTTCCGCTACCAGTCGACCCCGCGGATCCGCAGCAACGTGTTCGACCTGATGAAGGAGCGCATGCACATGCAGGCCTCTCGCATTATCCAGGAGGAGCGCTACGTGCTCCCGATGCGCAGTGGCCACCGGGTTGAAATGGACGTCCCGCTGCTCAGCGCCAGCGCCGCCGGCACCGTGGTGTCCGGCTGGTACAAGAGCCCTCTGGTGGTGGAAAACAACCTGCTCCAGGCATCGGCCGACCTCAACCTGATCCGCAGCAACAGTGACCGCGTCGCAGCCATTTCCGTCCTTGTCCCCGGCAAGGACAGCGGCCTGAACGCCAAGGAATTCAACAAGCTGGACAGCGCCACCCAACGGCAGCTTGACCGGATCCGCCTGACCGGCATCGAGGTGCTTGACGCCGCCACCACCGCCGAGCTCGCCGACAAGACCATCGGCTGGTGGCGCGAGCGCTGCGCCTGACCGCCACCCATGACGCTATCCCCCGAAGAGCAGCGGATCATCGATGCGGCGATGGGTTTTGCGCGCGCTAACAAGAAGGCCATCGCCCGCCGCTTCACCGACCGCACCATCTACCTGCCCGAAGATGATCCGGTTTCGGTATTCATGGCCGGATCACCGGGCGCAGGGAAAACTGAGGCGTCCATAGCGCTGCTAAAGCAATTCGGCGTGCCAGTGCTGAGGATCGACCCTGACGAGCTTCGCAGCGAGTTCGCCGAGTACTCGGGCGGCAATGCATGGCTCTTCCAGGGTGCCGTTTCCATCCTGGTGGAAAAAATCATCGATTTCGCCATCAAGCAGCACCAGTCCTTCCTGCTGGATGGGACGCTGACCAACATCCGAATCGCCCGCAGCAACATCGAGCGCTCCCTGGGTCGAGGAAGGGTCGTGCA
The DNA here is from genome assembly GCF_904426495.1 of Pseudomonas sp. OF001. NCBI lineage: Bacteria > Pseudomonadati > Pseudomonadota > Gammaproteobacteria > Pseudomonadales > Pseudomonadaceae > Pseudomonas > Pseudomonas sp. OF001. The sequence continues at coordinate 22,570 of NZ_CAJGBM010000009.1, forward strand.
GATCCTCTATGTCTATCAGGAACCATTGCTAGCCTGGCGGTTCGTCCAGGCCCGCGAGGCCAGCGAAGGCCGCAGAATCCGGCCAGAGCATTTCGTCGAACAGTACTTCGCAGCGCGTGACGTGGTGAACCAACTCAAGCTAGAGTTCGGCAAGCAGATCCATGTCGACCTTCTCGTCAAGAATAACGACAACTCGGCCCGCAGCTACAAGGCCGGCATTGACCAGATCGACTACCATGTACCAGAGAAACACACCCGGGCTGCCCTCGAGAGAAAGCTCGGAATCCTTCAGGGTTGAAGCCATGAAAGTGACCACCAAGCGTAGCGCCGCCGGCCATATCGACCGTCTGTCCTTTGCGGACTTTATCCGTAACGCCAAGTCTGACGAGAAGAAGCGCGTCTATCGCATCGCCCTTGATGAGGCGACCAAGACCCAGAACGATCTGCTCGCCGAGTTCCACGCCAAGCAGCGCGCCTAGCCTGTCGAACCCGTTGAATATAAGCCCCGCCACCCCGCGGGGCTTTTCGTTTCCGCCGCTCTACGCGACCGCCTCAGCCTCCCCCACCTCGGCCTCGATCTCCTCCTGCTGATGCCGCGTCCACTCCTCGGCCACACTGGGGTTCTCGAGGATCTGCTGCTCGATGCGCAGCGTCTCCCGGTACTCGTGGGCCTCTGCGGTCATCGTCCAGTGCGCCTCGATGCCCAGGGCCTCCAGCTCCTGGCGAATATCCTCCAGGCCGAGGCGGAAGAACTCCTTGCGCGGGTTAACCTTGTTCACCTGCTGCCGCAGGAAGTGGCGGTGCAGAGTCTTCTCCAGCCCCGGGGCGTCATCGCTGAAGATCATGGCATGCACGTCGAAAGCAAACGGCACGCTGGCGTCGCCCAGCTCGCGGATTCGGTCGGCTGGCTCCAGGCGCCGGGTCATGCCGATCTTGAATACCTCCTCGCCGAAGGAGCCGATGTTGGAGATCACGTAGACGTGGCCGGAGCGGGTCTGCTGGGCCATCGATAGGGCGCGCTGGTTCTTCTCCTCGGCCGCCTGCAGCTTGCCCTGCAGCTCCAGCAGCCTGGCTTCGAAGTCGGCGCGCTGAGCCTCGTTGGCCGCCTCTACCTGCTGCTGGACCTTCTCCATGGCCTTGCGCAGCATCTCCTCCTCCTTCGCCGCCTCCTTGGTCGCCCGCTCGTACTCGCGCCGCGCCTTCTCCTCCTCGCGGATCTGCTCGCGCAGGCGCCGCTGCTCGTCGCGCTCCTGGTCCTTCAGCGCCTGGGCGGTGGCCGCCCACTTCAATTCGTCCAGCCGGGCGGCCAGATAGCCGTCGGTGATCCGCGCATCCCTGAACGCGGCGCCGTTGTGGTTCACCAGGTAGAAGGCGTCGCGGATCGCCTGCTCCAGCTTGCCGTGGTTGTCGGCCTTGCTGCGCGACAGGATCGAGTCCACCTTGCCGTTGAAGGCGTCGACCACGAAGCGAATGGCGGTCTCGCGACGCTCCGGCTCCACGTACTCGCAGGTCGCCGCCAGCCCGTTCTTGACCATGCTGCGGCTTGTGTCCCGCGCCGCCTTCAGCTTCTGGCCGGCCTCGGCGAAGCCGAACTCCTCGGCCAGGTCGTCCAGCAGGTTGTAGGTCGGCACGATGTAGTCGTCGCCGTAGCCGTTGATGATGTTCTTCATCGCCAGCGCGGTGCGGGTGAACTCCTGGGCCCGGTTCATCGCCTTGTAGGCGTCGCCGGCAATCTCCTCGGCGCGCTGCCGGGCGAGCTGGACGATCTTGTCGGCCTCGCCCCCGGCAACCTCCAGGCGCTGGTTGGCTTTCTCGATCCTGACCTTTGCGGCCTGGGCTGCCTCGCGCCGAGTTTCGGCCGCTTCCTCCTCGGCCCGCGCGCGCATCATGTTGGCCTCGTCGATCAGGCTCTTGGCCATGGCTTCCGTGTCCACGATCCCCTGGTACTTGGCTAGCGCCTCCAGTCGCCGCCGCAGATCGGAGCGCTCGGCCTCGAAGCTGGCCACCTCGGAGCTGCGGAGCTTCAGCAGGTGCGCGATCTTCTGGAGCAGTCCGGCCTTGGCTTTCTCCAGCTGTTCGATCTGCGCACCCATGCGAACCTCTTCCGTGATGAGGTCTTCGATATCGCTCAGAAGCTCCGAGATTTCGGCATTCTTGCTCGCGATGTCGCCAGCTAGCGCCGACACCTGGCTGCGCAATCCGGCCAACTCGACCTCTTGGCGATAGACCTCTTCATTCCTTTCGTCCAGCGACGCCGCCAGTGCCTTGATTCGTTTCGTCGATGCGTTATGGGACTTCGCCCAGAACAAGACGACTCCGATCAGGGCAACGATCAACAGGAACTCCATCAGCATCCTCCTTGATTGAGCCCGCCTGCATCGCGCGGCAGCCCTAGATATTCGGCTCTGGATCATATCAGCCAGCCCTGCCAGCCATCACCCCGCCAGCCAGCTTTCGTCCCGGCCTAAGTCGCCCTAACGAAATATGTACTTTTGGTTCTTGACCTGATTTGTACTTTTGGTTCAGTATTGCCTCAACGCCGCTGAACACCAACGGCAGCCCCTGAAAAGGGGGGAGCGCAGAACACCGCGCAGGCCAGAACACCGGCCAGAGGCAGCACAACCGCCTCACCCGCTCTTTCAAAATTCGACGTTACCCACGCGGCCTACCGGACAACCCGGTGGTGAGAAAGCTAAACGGCCGCCCATGCAGGCTCTGGATACCTGCCGGACTCCCAACATCGGGAGGACGCCAAGCCATGCAAGCCAGTCGGGGAGACGCCAGTAGCTGACCCGGCCAGAGAGAGGACTCCGGCACAACGCATGGCCTGGAACAAACACCACAGGAGGAACCACCCCATGAAGGACTGAGCCCAGCCGGCAGACGGGCCTGCAACTCGCGCAGACCTGCCCCACGCAGCCGGCCACCAGGCGCTGCAGGAGATGCGCGTTTCACAACATGAGCCAGAGACCTGCGGCGCCGCTGATAGCGCCGGCAGCGAGGAAGCGCCACGGCCACACCGAATGAAGCCAGCCGCTGGGATCAGCCCCGGTATCTGGCGCAGCCGATTCCCGGCAGCCGCTTCACCGAGGCGGCTGCCGCGGGAATCCACTGGAAGGAGCACGAAATGGCCCAGTTCAACATCGAGGCATACCTCAAGCAGGGCAAGCGCGTCAGCTGGCTGGCCATCGCCGACGACGGCGAGACCCTGAGCGACGTATGCGCCCAGGTGAAGCAGGCAGCCACCAAGCAATTCGGCCTGGCGGCGCCGCTCCGCCGCTGGAGCGTCATGCAGGCCAGCAACGGCTGCATCACCGTGACCATGCAGCTGTGATCGTCGCCCGGTTCGCCGGGCATCCCAACAGCGCATTCCCACGAGTGCGCTGTCGGGATCACCAACCACACAGGAAGCACCACATGAGCGAGTTCAAGAAAAACCAGCCGGTGAAGTTCACCAACCCGCGCGGCCAGATGAAGACCGGCAAGTACCTCGGCGAGGTCAACACCGGCGCCGGCCGCGGCCAGGGCGTCTACGCCCAGGTCGAGGTCGACGGCAAAACCCTGAAGGTGCGCCCGAGCAAGTTGCGGGCCGCCTGATCTGCACCAGGTGCCCGGCTCGCCGGGCGCTTCGCGGGATGGCCTTCGACAAGGGCCATGCCGGAAGCACACCCCAACCCCACGAGGACACCCCATGTTCGGGAAACTGTTCGGCAAGAAAGGCCGCGAGGCCCGCCAGGCCATGGCCAACATCGAAAACCGCGACCTGATGCAGGCCTGCGTCTACGGCTGCTTCTACATCGCCAGCGCCGACGGCGACATCGAGCCTGCCGAGATCGACAAGATCGACCGCCTGCTGCGCAACGCTCGCCAGCTGCAGGGCTTCGGCGCCGAGCTGGGCCAGACCATCGACCGCGCCAAGGCCGATTTCAACGAGGGCGGCGCCCGCATCATCCGCATGAACGCCGAGCGCGAGCTGGCCGACCTGGCCCACGACCCGGCCAATGCCGAGGTGGTCCTGAACTTCATGATCACCGTGGCCGAGGCCGACGGCGAAATCGAGGAGCCCGCCGAGACCACCGTCCTCGAGCGTGCCGCGGCCAAGATGAACCTGCGCCTCAAGGACTTCCTGTGATGGCATGGATCGGCCGACTGCCCAAGCGCATCGGCCTGTTCCGGTTCTTCCTGCTGTTCGCAGGCCTGGTCATGCTGGCCGGCCTGCTGGGCGGATACGCGATCGGCCGGATCGACTGTGCCATCTACGGCTACCAGACCGAGCGCGAGACACGCCTTGCGGCCTTCGCCGGCTGCCTGGTGCGCGTCGATGACGGCTGGGTGCCGCGCGGCGAGCTCCGCATCCTGCAGTAACCGCCCGCCCCGGGCGAACCGGGGCATCCGGGAGCGCCTTCCAGCGAGGGCGCTGCCGAATCACACAACGACCATGGAGGTCACGCAATGCTCATCATCACTCGCCGCGTAGGCGAAACCATCTTCGTCGGCGACGACATCAAGGTCACCGTCCTGGGCGTCAAGGGAAACCAGGTGCGTATCGGCGTGGAAGCGCCGAAGGGCATCGCCGTGCACCGCGAGGAGATCTACCAGCGCATCCAGAAGGAGAAGGACGAACACGAGGTGGCCGCATGATCAACCAGACCCACATCGTCATCGACCTGGAAACCATGGGCGTCGGCACCAACGCCGCCATCGTGTCCATCGGCGCCGTGCGCATCGAGCGCGGCCAACACGCCGCCGGGTTCTATCGCCGCGTCGACCTTGCCAGCAGCCTCGCCCACGGCGGCACCACCGACGCCAGCACCATCAGTTGGTGGCTCAAGCAGAGCCCCGAAGCACGCGGCGAAGTCGACGGCAGCGAGCACCCGGCCAACCTGTACGACGTCCTCTGGAGCCTGCGCGACTTCATCCAGGCGCGCGACGAGCCGCGCCTCTGGGGCAACGGCGCCACCTTCGACCTGCGCATCCTTGGCGAGGCCTACGACGCCTTCCACGAAGGGCGGCCCTGGGATTTCCGCCTCGAGCGCGACCTGCGCACCATCCTCGAGCTGTACCCTGAGGCCAGGGACGTCGGCGAGTTCGAGGGCATTCGCCACCACGCCCTGGCCGACGCCTGTCACGAGGCGAAGCAGCTGATCAAGGCCATTAAGCTCCACCAGAACCGCCAGCCGCAGGCCGCTGCCGAGGCGGTGAGCGCATGACCCGCATCACCGTAGTCATCGAGGACCATGCTGAGGGCATCCACCTCGGCCAGCAGTTGGCCGGCGGGCGCGTCGTGAGCGTGCAGCAGGGCGACCACAGCGGAGCGGTTGAAACGCTGGTGAGCCTGGCCGACCCGAAGCTCACGCCATCGGATGGCGATCCTGCCGTGCTGCGTGAGATCGCGCGGGCAGCGCTCGGCACGGCCAGAACCTGACCATCCGTTCCCACCCTGCGGGCCAGCCGAGCAGTCGGCTACACAGGGCGTCGCGCTCAACCCGATGCGCGGCAATCGAGAGCATCAGCATCTTCTGGCAACCCTCGAAGGTGCTGATGACAGAAAAATCGGGCAGCCGGGCCACCACGGGGCCTCACGCGCGACTCATCCGGCGCGGGCGGTAGCGGATGCCGAGTCACCTGCGGGTGGTATCGGGAAGGACTGGATGAGCTAACAGCCGCTGCTGCTGGGCAGCGTAAGCGATGACTGCTGCGACCGGAGATCAGCGCCGGCCAGTCCTTCCCGATGCCTCCCGGCATCACCACCGGCAGAACTGCCCTGCCACGACCCCGACTGGACGGCCGGGGCCGCTTGAATAACCGACGCCGGCACGGGGGGCAGCAGCCGGCACCCTCCCTTCCCCACCACTGCCTGCATGGGCAGGCGCCCGGCAGATGGGCAATCCCGCCTCAGGTGGCGCCCGGCTCGGCGGCCGGGTGCCGGGCGTCTCCCCATGCAGGCCGCACCAAGGACGACGACGATGAAACTTCCCAAGCAGATCACCATGAAGCAGTACCTGCACGTTCAGGAGCGGAGCGACGGCCAGCCCTCGTTCATGCTGCTCTTCAGCGACTACACCGGCCGCCCGGGCTTCGAAGAAATGGCGTGCCTCGGCCTCGTCGAATTCACCGTCGACGTGCCGCATGTCGACCCCATCGCGAAGCTGATCGAGGGCCTGGAGCGCCAGATCGAGGCGGAGCGCGTTGGCAGCCAGCAGCGCATCAACATCCTGCTCGACCGCCTCAGCAAGCTGCAGTGCCTCGAGCACAAGCCGGAGGGGGAGGCATGAAGACCATCACCTACACCGCCAGCTCCGAGCTTGGCGCCCGCTCCCTGGCCGTGCAGGACGGTCACCTCGGGGAGCCGCTCAAGGTCTCCATCACCGGTGACGGCTATGCGCTGACCTACCAGCGCAAGAGCCGCGCAGCCGTGCTGTTCGAGCTGCGCTGCCGCAAGGTGCGCAAGTTCCTCGAGGGCTTCGCCCATCGCCGCGTCTGCGACCAGCAGAGCGCCATCCTGCGGGCCATGCGATGAGCCGCCGCCAGCTGCGCCTGCAGCGCGCCGCCCGGCGCCGGATGCTCGGCATCATCGCAACCACCACCGCCGGCGCCGCCTGGCTCTGCTACAGCGGCCTGGCCGGCGCCATCACCACCTGACGGAGCCCAGCATGACCAGCGAGGAACTCGAAGCCCTGCGCCTCCAGTACCTGGCCCAGGGCGGGCAGATCGCCGAGCCCTCGGCGAAGCCCTCCAAGGGCCGCCCGCTCGTTGCGGACGAGGAAGCAGCAGCGGCAGAGATCAGGCGCCGCGCCGCGGCAGGCGAAGGCATCACCGCAATCGCCAAGGCAATGCGCCACTCCACCCGCACCATCAACGCCCTGGCCAACAGCCACGGCATCGTGATCGCCAGCAACAACGCGGCCAGCACCATCGAGCGCAAGCGCCGCCAGCGCGCCGCCCTGGCCCCCAAGGTCCAGCGCATGGCCAACCGCGGAATGATCCAGGTGGACATCGCCGCCACCCTCGGCATCACCCGCTTCGACGTGCGCCGCATCGCCCGCGAGTACGAGATCAACATCAACAGCCGGGCGCGCTGACGCCCCGAAAGGACTCCCCCATGTACCTCACCGCCGACATCCAGGCGCGCGACCCAGAGCGCGCCAGGCTGGCTGCTGCCTTCGAGGAATTCGTCGCAGCCGGCAAGACAGTCCACCGCCTGCCGGGCCCAGGCGAGCAGCGCGCCGCCGGCGTCAACCACCACGGCGCCCCTGTGTTCCTGCCGCTGCGCGAGCAGAACCAGCACATCCACCGCCAGCCGCGCGGCCGGCAGAAGGCGATAGACATGGTCAGCTGGGAAAACCGCCAGGAGCTGATCGAGCGGTACCGCGAGCGGATCCTCGAAGCGCACGCACAGGGCATGAGCGAGGCCACCATCTCCACCGCCCAGCGCCTCACCCGCGCACAAGTCCGCATGATCGCCAGCGCAATCGGCGTCACCCTGCGGCAGCGCGCCAAGCGCAAGAAGGCCGAGCCGACCATCGCACAGCTGGCCGACCAGGTCGAAGCCAGGCCGCCGCGCGACCAGCAGGACACCGCCCGCGAGCTGGCCCGGATCCGCAAGGAGACCGCAGCCGCCATGCAAGCACTGGAGCGCCTGGAGAACCGCAGCCGGAGGAAGGCATGAGCAAGCGCAAGCCGAACAACCCGCGGGCCCGCATCGAGCGCTACAGCCGCGCCGTACTCCGCCAGCACCGCGTCGCCGTGGTCAACATCGACCCGGCCGGCTGGCAGGGCCTGGTCGACTACGGAACCTGCAAGAACGTGAAGCACGGGCGCCTGGTAGCCGACGCCGTCTGCGACATCGCCCACCCGTGGGTGATCTACATCGCCGCGTTCTGCCGAGACCTGCAGGGCAAGCGCTACATCAAGGCCCGCGAGATCGCCCCGCAGGGAATCTACCGCTCGGACAGCCTGACCGAGGTGATCGAGGAGCATTACCGCGCCCTGCGCGACACCTGCAATCCAGCGCACCTGGTCGGCTCCGGCTGGATCGCCAACCCATCTGGCGCATCCCTCGACGAGGCCCAGGCCGACCGCATCTTCGACGCCTGCGGCGCCTGGAAGCAGGAGAGCGCCGCATGACCGCCCTCTCCCAGAAAGAACGCAGCGCCCGTGCGGCAGCCAAGCGCGAAGCCGCCGGCGAGGTCGAGCTGCGCCACCGCGTCCGCCCCGGTATCCGCGCGAAGCTCGACGAGCTCATGCGCTGGCACGGCATCGAGGAACAGGCCGAGGCGATCCAGCTGCTCGCCCTGAACGCCGGCAGCGTGCAGCTGCTGTCGGTGGCGACTGAGACAGAACCGCTACCGCTCAGACACCGCGCGCGGCCAGGCCTGATCGCCAAGCTGACCACGCTGGCCGGTGGAGACGCCGCCGCCATCGGCCTGGCAGTCGAGTCACTGATCGCCGCCGCGCATGCCGCCGGTCCGGAAGGTTCGGCGCCGATGCTCGCCATCCCGCGCCACGATTTCACGCCATCCGAAAACGTGGCGCGGCAGTTGTACCGGGCCGGCGCCGCCGAGGCCGCGCGGCTCGACCGGTCCGAAGCCTGACCGAAACCACCAGCCACATCACCCGCCTGCCGCCGGCCACTGCCGGCGGCACAGCCCTGTATTGCCCGGAGGGAACCATGAGCACATTCGCCGTCTTCGGAATGACCGAGCACTTCGCTCGCGAGGAGGCGAAGAAGAAAACGCCAGCCAAGAAAACCATGCAGGAGTGGCTGGATGCGGTAGAGGCGCGGGTAGATCAGGTGCTGGAAGGCCCGCGCTGCGTCCAGCTGAGCAACCTGTTCGACGCCCCCCAGTTTGCACAGCAGTACATCGAGCTTCTGCGGAAGTCTGGCCGCTGCCGCGACCTGAGGATCCGCGCAAAGGTGAAAGTCGAGCGTCCCGCAGAGGCGCGCGGCAAGAAGAAGGCGCCCAGCACCACCTGGAAGGATGTGGCGTGAGATGAGCGCCGCTCCGAACAGCCAAGAAGGAACTGCCACTATGAATTCCATCCTCCGGCGCGGCCTGATCGGCGCCGCGTGCGCCCTCTCCGCCGTAACGGCCGTCACGGTCGGCGCCACGATCCACGGTCTGATCATCACTCCATGGAAAGCGATCCTGTTCGCCGGCGCATTCGTGGTCGTGGACCTGGTCAAGTACGCGCTCTGGCCGGCATCCCGCGAACTCCATGCCGCTGGCAGGCGCTGGGAATGCTCGCTGCTGATCGTGCTAGCCATCGCCTTGGCTGGAATCAGCGCCTGGGCTACCTCGGACATGCTGACCAACGCCCTCGCGGCCCGCGGCACGCAGCACCAGGCTCACCAGCTGCGGATCGCCGGCACCGATGAGTCACGCGAAGCCGCCCGACAGGAGCTCGCCCGTCTGGACGCCGAGGCCGCAGCAGTGGCCGGCGAAGTCGCCGCGCTGAACGCCAAGGGATACGCCACCCCGGCACTCAACCTGGCCAAGGCCAGCAACGAGCGGATCGACGCCCTCCGCATCGAGGCCCGCGAGCGCCTCGACAGCTCCACCCGTGAGCTGGCCGAGCTGCGCGCCACTCCAGTCGCCGGTGGCATGCCGTCATGGCTGGCCACCCTGCTGGGCATCGGCCTGGCCCTCGCGCTCGAAATCATTCCCGCCGCGCTGCTGACGATCGCTCGTGGCAGCCATGGACTGCAGGCGCCCGCATTGGGAAAGCCACAGCCGGCCCAGCGCCGGGACCGCACCGCCTTTCGCATCATCAGCCGGGCCAGCTCGCCCCGCACCGTCGCCGCAGGAGCGTGAGCCATGGCCACAGTCTACGTTCCCACCGAATGGCTGGACGGCCAGTACCGCTTCAGCCTCGAGCCCGTGCCAGGCTGGGTAGACGTCGAGAGCATCCCGATCGACGAGCTGAGCGAACGCCTCACCCGGCTGATCATCGCGCCCGGTCTGCCGCCGATCACCGAGCCGCCCATGCCGGGCGACATCATCCGCGACAACTACAGCCTCTGCGCCGAGCGCGTCACCCAGGTGACCGAGACGCCGGACGGGCTGCACATCGCCTGCCGAACCGTCCATGGCGGCGCGCGCTGCTACTACAACGCTGTGCGCCTGGAGCACGGCCGACTACTGGTCGGCACGCGCTGTGCGCCGGGCACCACCGGCGGCGGCATGTACCCGGACGGCCAGCAGGAGCTGTTCATCCTCGAGCGGGCCCCACGCCGGCCAGAACCCATGAAACCAATAACGCCAGTCGGTAAGCGCGCCGTGCTGGCCGCACAACTGAGTCTTTTCGCATGAACGCCCCCACCTACTGCCGAACGACCATGCGCAGAATCGGCACCTGCGACTGCCATCGCTGTGCACCGGCGGGCAAGGAGAGCACCGCATGACTGCAATCCCCGAAGGAGCCACGCACACCCTCGAAGGCGCCTACTACCGAAAGGCCCGCGGCGGCGCCTACTACTGGTGCCGCGATGGCAGGAACTGGCGGTACATGGAAGACAAGCAGGCCCGCTTCGTGCTGAAGCGTGCCCAGGCACTGGAGAACAAGGCATGAGCCAGCTCGCCCTGATCTTCGACCAGCCGACCCATCGCCAGCAGAAGCCCTGGCCATACCTGGCATTCGACCCCGCCAGCGCCCGCCTGGCCATCCTCAAGAAGCTGGCAGGCGGTCAGTGGGTCCGCCGCATGACCCTGCGCCGCGCAACCGGAATGCGCCCCCAGGATGTCGGCCGCGTGCTGGCCGAGCTGGTGAGCACGGGCGCCATTGAGGAGAACGAGCAGCACCCCATCATCCACCCCATGCACGGGCACATGGGCACCACCCGCGGATACCGCATAGCCCAGGAGGGCAAGAGCCATGAGCGACAAGACCCTGAGCTTCACCCAGCGCTCGCTCGCCGAGGCGCTGGACAACGTGCGCTGCCTGTCCGATCTCGGGCCTGAGCTGATCGCCGCGCAGGTGTTCGCCGCCAGCGCCCAGCAGCCCGCCCAGGCAGTGCCGGATGGGTGGAAGCTGGTTCCGGTGGAGCCGACCGAGGAAATGCTGGGTGCCGGGCGTAATCGGCACCTTCCGCAAATGATGAGCGGCGAGCGCCTCGCGTTGTTATACCGCGCCATGATTGCCGCCGCCCCTGCTGCGCCTGCAGACGTTGATGACGAGTGCGTCCACGAGTTCGTGCCGTTCCAGGCGGGTTGCACGAAGTGCGGAGAGCCATACGCCGCCGCCCCTGCTGCGCCGGTAGCGGTTGGGCGGGAGCCGGTGGCGCGTGCATTCGGCAAGGTCTGCGGTGGCGATGCAGAGCACAACACGGTCAACGTGCGTGTATCCGGACCCGTTCCGCCTGAGCTGTGGACCATTGGTACTGCGGTCGCTCTCTATGCCGCTCCTCCCGCCGCCGAGCAGCCGGGCACCGTGGCCGTGCCGCGCAAGGTACTGCGCGAATTGACCGAAACGGCCATAGCCGAATGGCATGACCCCAGTGAAAGCGAGGCCAATCAAGACAAAAAAGAGTGCCAGTGCTGCGGCGTTCAGGATGGCCACAACGCAGATTGTGCGGTTTCCATTGCGTTGCACCTGCTGGGCAAGGAGGGCGAGTGATGGACGCGAGCCTCAAAGCCTGGAGGGACGAGCAAAAGCATCTCCCCGAGTTCATGCGCGACTTCCACAACTGCAAGCGCCTGTTCCGAGGAATCTCCGAGTACATCGCTTTGGACGAAGACCACCCTGCCAAGGATGTCAACTGGCGGCAGGCGCACTGCTACACCATCGACGTGTTCTTGTGGTTCATGGCAAGGCACGGGTTCACATTGCAGCGCAGCCGCGCGAAGCAGAACTTCGATTCGCTGGACGATGTACTTGATGAGCTGGACGCAGAGCGGCGCAAGGCGATGGCAGCCCTGCTGGCCGGAGGTGAGGCATGAACATCACCGATCAGCAGCTCCACCTCCTGCATCACACGCTTGGCCTGCGGCCCGATCAGCGCGAGCCGTACCGCAATCACTTCGTGGCCGGGCCTGGCCACGACGACATGCCGGACCTCGAGGAGCTGGAGCGCTTCGAACTGATGAAGCGCGGCCGCACCCCGGCGTTCTGCAATCAGGCTGACGTGGTTTTCCACGTCACCGATGCCGGACGCCGCCTGGCACTGCGCCTGCTACCGCCGGCGCCGAAGCGGACGCGCTACGAGGAGTACCTGGACGCCGACACCGGCCTGGACTTCCACGAGTTCCTCGGGATCAACAAGCCGGAGTACGAGACGCGCAGCAACTTGGGGCGCTACGAGTACCGCATGCGGCGCTGGCGTGGCTGGTACGACGGTATCGACGTACAGGGAGAGTGGGCGCGCACCAAGAAAGAGGCCAAGGCCAGCTACAAGCAGGCGCTGCAGAGGAGCAAGGCATGAGAGCGCTCGGCGAAATCATCGAGGCCTCCAAGTCCGGCGAGCGCCCCGACTACGACGAACTGCGCCTGGCCGTCTGCGCCATGGATGCACTGATGAGCTTCGACCGCATGGCCATCTGGAAGCTGGCCGAGGGAGAGGCGGAAGGCAAGAAGCCGTTCATGGTCTGGAGTGCCGTATTCCAGCGCCAGGAGAACTTCGACCGCGTGAAGCGCGCGATGGCGAAGACGCCGCGCGAGTACCTGGGCGAAAACTACGATCCCGACAGTCCCGCAGTGCAGGAGCGGCGGCGGGCATCCATCGCGATGATGGAGAAGTTCATCGACAAGGCGAAGGAGGTGGTGTGATGGCCGGAAACATGGAGCGAACCCGAAAATGGTATGGCGTGCCGGCTAAGCGCGGCGGGCGCGTGGTTTACACCGGCAACGGCAAGCGCGAACTTGGCACCATCCGCAGCGCCCGCGATTGCCGACTGAATATCCAGCTCGACGGCCTCACGCACACGATGCCGTTTCACCCAACCTGGGAGCTGGAGTATTTGCCGTGGACGGCGAATGAGGCCGAGGCATGATCCGCCGCAAATTCGAGGCCGCACTGATCCGCATGGCCGCCTGGGTACTGATTGGCCGCAACGTCCAGCGCTGCAAGGTCGTCTCGCGCCGCGACAACAACGACATGTGGTACATGGGCGAGCGCCTGGAGAGCATCGCCGGCCGCATGTCCTCTGGCTACAAGGGAGGTGGAGAGGCATGAGCGACGTGAAGATGACCAGAACGCCAGAGGCGTGGGCCAAGGTGGACCCGCTGTACCTCATGCAGCGGGTCGCCAAGGGCGAGACGAGCGGGACTGCTGCGCACAACCTGATGCGCGACGCGCTGGCCGACATCGCCGCCTTAACTCAGCGGTGCCGGGAGTTGGAGGAGCAGCGTGCCGCCGCAGTACAGGCCAACACCAGCTTCGCTGCCGATCACTGCGCCATGGTCGGCGAGCGCGACGCCCTGCGCGCCGAGGTTGATCGTTACCGTGCAGCCTGGGACTTGTGGCACGAGAAAACCGAGTGGGTGCAACAGGCGATCACCGAAGGCGCGCTCCCGGCTCGTTACCTTGGGATGCACAGGGCCGACATCTTGCGGGCAGAGGTCGAGCGTCTGCGCGCACTGCTGGCCGAGTGCGCCAACTACCTGAACACCAACGAGCTGACCAGCATCAGCCACGGCAGCATCCTGCACCGGAAAATGATCGACGCCGCCATGGAGGCCCGCCAATGACCCATCGCCCCAAAGGCAGCATGTGCATGAGCTGCGAGCGGCGCCTGGCTCGCTGCGATCACCTGCCATTCCGCGAGATGCCGGTGCTGCGCACGGACGGCACCGATTTCATGGTGCGTTGCACCTACTACGTCAGGGAGAAACAGGAGGATAGGACGAGATGAGCGAGGCAATCGGAATCGAGACCACCACCAAGGTGTTTCTCTCAGTCGACAAGGTCGTGAAGGAGATGGACGCCGAGGACATCGGGAGCTTCTGCTCGGCCATCGCCGAGAGGCTGGACGGCCAGTTCGCTGAGCGCGCCGGGGCCGCCGCGGCGTTCTCCGATGGGCTCAGCGAGAAAGGTTGCAGGTTCCTGGCAGAGATCGTCGCCCGCTTCTACCTGCGGCAGCCCTGAGTCAAACAGCCGTCAAATACGCAGGCCACGCCACTCCTGGCTCGCCGGCCTGCCGATCACCTACCAGTCAAATACCGCTGCCCGAGGGCGGCTAGGGGGAAGTCATGTCGGAGGGATGGCACACGCCGGAGCCAAGGGGGAAGCTGAGTGAGGGGCACGAACTGCCCGACAAGCTCACCGAGAAGCAGATGGCGGAGTGGCTCGGATCGACCGTGCCAGCGCTCAGCGCGCGAAGAAGGAAGGGCAAGATCCCTGAGGGGGTCTGGAATCGTGAAGGGACAAAGCTGATCTGGTACAGCCGCAAGAGGTATGAGGAATGGCGCGAAGCACAATGGGTCTGCCCGCCGGGGTGGAGGTCAGGGGCGGCACTGTCCGCATCCGATTTGTCTGGAACGGTAAACGCCGATACGAAACGCTCACCCTCCCCGCGACGAAAGCGGGCATCGCCGCTGCATCCCGTCTTCGCGATCAAGTAAAGGACTATATCCGGCATGGCTTGCTCGACGAGAAACGCTATGCCGAGCTGTTCCCTGGCTCGGCAACCGCGCCGGACCAGGGGCAGACCTTCGGAGCTTACGCGCAGCTTTGGCTCGACTCTCGGTCCATCGCCGCCGGCACCCGCAAGAACTACGTGTCGATCCTGAACACCTACTGGATGCGCCACCTGGCCATCACCCCGGTAGCGGCCATCACTCCAACCCTGCTGCGGAGGGTCGTGGCAGACATCCAATGGACCAGCGACGGCGTCAAGCGCAACGCACTGACCAAGCTGAACACCATCCTCGACTCTGCGGTCGGCGATGGTCTGCTACCAAAGAACCCGGCCGAGAAAATCGAGCTACCCAAGCGCACGAAGAAGGAGATTAACCCGTTCCGCCAGGACGAGGCCGACAGGATCATCGCGGCGCTGTATGAGCAGGAACACTGGCCTTCCAGGATCTACGCGGCGTTCTTCGAGTTCTGCTTCTACACCGGGGTGCGCCTATCCGAGGGGCTGGCCCTGCGCTGGGATGCGGTTGACCTGGGAAAGCGAACCGCGCACATCTGCCGCACCGTCGCCCTTGGCGTGGTCGAGGAGCGCACCAAGACCGGCGCCGACCGTGTGGTACTGCTCAACGATCGGGCCTTGCATGCTCTTGAGTACGCCCTCAAGTACGCCGAGCGTCGAGCTGCCGGCTCCGGGCGACTGAAGGAGTTCCCCTACTGCTTCCCGCCAAGCAAGAATTCCGAGCACGTCCAGCAGACCAGCGATGTTCATCACCAGTGGCGTCCCACGCTGAAGGCTCTGGGCATCCGATACCGGCCTCCGTACAACTGCAGGCACACCTATGCGACAATGTGCCTAATGGCTGGCATGACGCCTGCATTCATCGCCAAGCAGCTGGGCCACTCCGTGCAGATGCTGCTGTCCACCTATGCCCACTGGATCTCGGGAGAGAGCGACTGGGCAGAACTTGCGAAGCTGCAGAATGGCCCAAAAGTGGCCCAAGACTGAAAGCAGCACCGCTACACACCGCACAGGTACTAGCTTTGATTTCTACCGCAAATATCACCATGCAGTTCGGCGCCAAGCCGCTGTTCGAGAACGTTTCCGTCAAGTTCGGCAACGGCAACCGCTACGGCCTGATCGGCGCCAACGGCTGCGGCAAGTCGACCTTCATGAAGATCCTCGGTGGCGACCTCGAGCCGTCCGCCGGACAGGTCATGCTCGAGCCCAACGTGCGCCTCGGCAAGCTGCGCCAGGACCAGTTCGCCTACGAGGACTGCACGGTGATCGACACCGTGATCATGGGCCACGAGGAACTGTGGCAGGTCAAGGCCGAGCGCGACCGCATCTACTCGCTGCCAGAGATGACCGAAGAAGACGGCATGAAGGTCGCCGACCTCGAGGTGCAGTTCGCCGAGATGGACGGCTACACCGCCGAGTCGCGTGCCGGCGAGCTGCTGCTCGGCGTGGGCATTCCGCTGGACCAGCACTTCGGCCCGATGAGCGCCGTGGCGCCCGGCTGGAAGCTGCGCGTGCTGCTGGCCCAGGCGCTGTTCGCCAATCCGGACGTGCTGCTGCTCGACGAGCCGACCAACCACCTGGACATCAACACCATCCGCTGGCTGGAAGGCGTGCTGACCGCGCGCAACTCCACCATGATCATCATTTCCCACGACCGCCACTTCCTGAACAGCGTGTGCACCCACATGGCTGACCTGGACTACGGCGAGCTGCGCCTGTTCCCGGGCAACTACGACGAGTACATGATCGCCGCCACCCAGGCGCGCGAGCGCCTGCTGTCCGACAACGCCAAGAAGAAGGCGCAGATCGCCGAGCTGCAGACCTTCGTCAGCCGCTTCTCGGCCAACGCCTCCAAGGCCAAGCAGGCCACCAGCCGCGCCAAGCAGATCGACAAGATCCAGCTGGAAGAGGTCAAGCCGTCCAGCCGCGTCAGCCCGTTCATCCGCTTCGAGCAGACCAAGAAGCTGCACCGCCAGGCGGTGACCCTGGAGCACGTCAGCCAGGGCTTCGACGGCGTGCCGCTGTTCAAGAACCTGAACATGCAGATCGAGGCCGGCGAGCGCGTGGCCATCATCGGCCCCAACGGCATCGGCAAGACCACCCTGCTGCGCACCCTGGTCGGCGAGATGGCGCCGATGGACGGCGAGGTGAAGTGGACCGAGAGCGCCGAGGTGGGCTACTTCGCCCAGGACCACGCCGACGACTTCGCCGACGACGTCACCCTGTTCGACTGGATGGCCCAGTGGACCCAGGGCGGCGAGCAGCTGGTGCGCGGCACCCTCGGCCGCATGCTGTTCAGCAACGACGAGATCAAGAAGTCGGTGAAGGTGATTTCCGGTGGCGAACAGGGCCGCATGCTGTTCGGCAAGCTGATCCTCAAGAAGCCCAACGTGCTGGTGATGGACGAACCGACCAACCACCTGGACATGGAATCGATCGAGGCGCTCAACCTGGCGCTGGAGAACTACCCGGGCACGCTGATCTTCGTCAGCCACGACCGCGAGTTCGTCAGCTCCCTGGCCACCCGCATCATCGAGCTGTCGGAGAACGGCGTGACCGACTTCAGCGGCACCTACGACGACTACCTGCGCAGCCAGGGCGTCGCGGCCTGATCTGCCCCCGATGAAAAACGCCCCGCACTTGCGGGGCGTTTTTCATTCTGAACGCTCGCTCAGCCCTGCGCCGTGCTCCAGTCGATCACGCCCAGCTGCCAGGTGGCGAGGATCAGCAGGCCGAAACCGATGCGGTACCAGGCGAATACCGCATAGCTGTGGTTGGCGATGAACTTGAGCAGCGCCCGCACCGCCAGCATGGCGAAGATGAACGAGGTGACGAAGCCGAGGGCGAACACCGGCAGGTCGCCGCCGTTCTCGAACAGGGCGCGATGCTTGTAGCCGGAATAGACCGCGGCACCGACCATGGTCGGCATGGCGAGGAAGAAGGAGAACTCGGTGGCCGCCTTGCGCGACAGGCCGAAGATCAGCCCGCCGATGATGGTCGAGGCCGAGCGTGAGGTGCCGGGGATCATCGCCAGGCACTGGGCGCAGCCGATCTTCAGGGCATGCTTCCAGCTCATGTCGTCCACCGCATGCACCTCGATGGCATGCTGACGCTTCTCGGCCCACAGCATGACCAGCCCGCCGATGACCAGCGCGCTGGCCACGGTGATCGGGTTGAACAGCCAGTGTTCGATCAGGTCGGCGAAGGCCACTCCGAGGATCACCGCCGGGAAGAAGGCGATCAGCAGGTTGCAGGTGAACCGCTGCGCCTGGCGCTCGCGCGGCAGGCCGAGCACCACGTCGAAGATGCGCTGGCGGAACTCCCAGACCACGGCGAGGATCGCGCCGAGCTGGATGATGATGTTGAACGCCTTGGCGCGGTCGCCGCCGAAGCCGATCAGGTCCGCGACTATGATCTGGTGACCGGTGCTGGAGATCGGCAGGAACTCGGTCAGTCCCTCGACGATTCCCAGGATCAGCGCCTGGATGGCGGTCCACAATTCCATGCAAGAACTCCCGTCACGCGCCCCTGGCGCGTCCATTTCCGTGATTGATAGCTGCCTGGCCGCAGCCCTGCGCTGCATGGCTGACGGCCGGGCGGCATCCTACCAGAGCGCGATCCGGGGTGCAGGTTCCGGCATCGCGCATTGACCGGAATCAAGGCGAAGTAGCACTTTGCCACTCCGCACTCGCAGATGACCGACGTCCGTCGCAAATCCGCGCAGCGCATCTGGTCTGCCGATATCCTGCCTGCGCATACTGCGCCCCCGAACCCACGCCCGCCCCGGGCAGCATCCCCTCGTCATGGTGTCATCGCAGTGACTACATTCATGAGCCCCAAGGGAATCGACCTGAGCAGGAAGCCGAACCCCGACCTGATCTGGGATCTTGACGGACTGCATGACCGCGCCCAGGCGGAGCGCCTGATCCGGCTGTTCGAGAATCGCCTGTGCATCCATGCCGGCTCGGTGAACCAGCTGTACACCGACTACAGCCTGTACTTCCCCGCCGGCGGCAGCAACAAGATGGTGGTCCAGCCCAGCACCCACACCATCCTCGACACGATCCACCACATTTCACCGCTGGCGGTGGTCAAGACCGGCCTGTGCGTGCTGCCGGGGCACTTCCAGAGCCAGCGGGGCCTGCTGCTGGCCCTCATGGGCAGCAACGGCGAAACGCTGCAGGCGCGCCCGCTCAAGAGCGCCCTGGCCCTGATCATCAGCAGGCTCAAGGCCCGCGGCGAGGCTTTCCTGCCGGTGCTGGTCAAGGGCGACCTGCGCGAACTCGACCAGCGCATCCCCTGCCTGCACCTGCACCGCCTGCAGCTGTGCGACCTGCCGCACCTGTCGGCCTTCGAGCGCAACGAACTGCAACGGACCGTGACCGACAAGCTGCTGAAGCTCTGCCGCGAGGCCGACCAGTTGAGCTGCTGAGCGGCTCAGGCCAGCAGCACACCGCCCCAGGCCACCAGCAGGCTGATGCTGACCGCCACGGTCAGCGGCTTGCGCAACGGCTTGTACCAGATCGGCGCCAGCCCCAGGCGTACGGCACGCAGGTCGGCCAGGTACAGGCCGATGAAGGCCAGGATGAACACGGGAATCGCCAGCGCCACCGGCATGCCGAAGGAAACCGCCGCCCAGCCGATCAGCGGCGGTATCACCGACAGGCCCAGCTGCATCTGGGCATTCAGGCTGTCCTCCTCGGCGCGCATCGCCAGGCCCCAGTGGATGGCTCCCATGAAGGCCAGGATCACTGCCGAGTAGTCGAGCAGCGCGGTCAGTACCAGCGGGCGCCAGCCGACCGGGGTGAGCCAGATGCCCAGGGCGCCGCTGATGAACGGGATCAGCCCGGCCAGGCCGAGCAGCCAGGCCAGATGCGGGGGACGGGTGGCAGTGAAGGGATGCATGTTTTCTCCTTGCGCTCGGCGAATGGCTGGCATGCCGCTGCAACAGCGGACTGTGTTGCACGCATGATACAGATCGGGGCCGGCAAATAGCGCGTTCCTGCGGCCTGGCCGCCCTTGCGGGGGGACTGTATCAATCCTGCAACACCCGCAACTTCCCTGCAGGCCGCGGATTTGCTGGCCCCGAGGCCTGAGCGGCTCGTTCGGGTGTTTCAGCGGGTTAACACCTTTTCCCGCCGGCTTCTCGCAGTACCCACCAAGCCACTGATTTGATTGGGTTTTCAATAACTGGCACGACACCTGCGATACAGACAGCACGCAACAGGGTCTGAACCGTGCAGGAAACGCTGCCATGGATCGAAAAGCTTCAAGGATATCTCGCTCGGCAATGCTGCTGACGATCGCACTGACAGGTGCAGGAGCAGTCACTCCTGCGCTCTGCGCCGACGGCGTCATCGTCCTCACCCGCGACGTACAGCCGCGGGTCGCCACCCGAACCCCGCTGGCTCCCGATCCGAATCCGAACACGGTCAGTGCCAAGGCAGCCATGGGCAATCGCACCATGGCCGCGACCGAGCTGAGCGATGGCGACTTCGCCAGCATCTCCAGCGGTGCGGGCCTGCAGCGCCAGGTGATGCCGGGCGACCAGCTCCCCGGCCTCGGCGCATCGAGCGGCGAAGCCGGCCGGGGCCTGCCCAACATGCGGGCGGGGCACTCGGGGGGCGCCGGCGCCAGCATCTCCAACCAGGTCAACCGCAGTCTGCAGCAGGGCCTGGCCCCACTGAAAGCCATCACCGGAGATCGCTGACATGCGCCGCATCAGTCTGTTCATCGGCCTCGCCTTGCCGGCTCTGGCTCTGGCCGAGCAGGTTCCTCCGCACAGCCAGGCCCTGATCGAAGACAGCGGACGCAACTACCAGGGCGTGCTGTCGATCAACCAGGCGGCAGGCGATCAGCATCAGCAGATCAACGCACGCGCCCTGGCTATCGGCAGCGGCGCGTCCGCGACGACCAACTTGCGGCAGCAGCAGGTTCTGGAGAACCCCGATCTTTCCCGGAACATGCAGTCGAGCATCGAGGGCAATGCCTTCAGCAACGGCAACGGCGTACTCGGCGTCAACCAGTCGAGCGGCGCCGGCAGCCAGCAGATCAACTCTTTCCGCACGAGCGTGGGCGCTCCCGTGGAAAGTTTGGACGACAGCATCCTCGCTCAGCAGAGCGTGGTGCTTTCGCAGGACTCAGGAGCAGCTGAGTCGGGGCCGGGAGCCAGGATCGTCGGTACCGACGACCGGGCCTTCGCCGGCAGCAGTGGTGTAGTTCAGCTGAGCCAGAGCGCTGGGGTGGGCAACCGGACGGTAAACAGCCTCAGCATAAGGGTCATGGATTGACCTGAAACCAACGCAAGTCCAACACGTGTTGCATAAAAAAACTGCAAGGAGAACCACCATGAAAGCATCGATGACCCTGAAACCGCTGGTGTTCGCCATTGCCGCCGCAATGGCCATCTCGGCACAGGCCGGACAACGCCACCACCATCAGCAGCAGTCCTACCTGCTCGACCGCAATGCCGGTGACGCCACCGCCGAGGTGAAGCGCGATCAGTACATCGGCCGTGGCACCCACGTGACCGACGAGGGCACCCAGAACAGCGTCGACATGACCGACACCCTGAGCGACAACGAAGGTAACGTCGGCGCCAACATCGCCGCGGGCAGCATGAACCAGCAGGTCAACGACGTGGCCATCGCTACCGCCGACGAAGCCTTCGTGTTCGGCTCGGCACGCGCCGAGATCGACGTCGACCAGGAAAACCGCGACGGCATCGTCAAGTTCAGTGGCTCGAACGCCGTCACCACCAGCGGTTTCGGCAACAACGCCTCCGGCGCCGTCGGCATCAACGTGGCCTCCGGCAACCTCAACCAGCAGGCCAACGCTCTGGCCATCGCCACCGCCCGGGGCTGGTCTGCCACCGCCGAAGTCGAAGGCGATCAGAGCCTGAGCGGCGCCGCCGTGTACAACGAAGCCGCCGGCGTGACCTACACCACCTCGCTCTCGGTCACCAAGGACTCCAGCAAGTCCCACAGCGCGAGCGGCTCCGCGAGCTCGAGCTACGAGTGGGCCAAGGCCAACGACGAAAGCAGCTCGTACTCCAAGAACGCCTCGGGCTCCTTCAGCGCCCATCATGACTCGTCCTCTACCGCCGATCATGACTACAGCTCCAGCCTGAATGCTTCCATCGAGAAGGACCACTCGGGCAGCGCCTCGGCCTCCTGGACCAAGACCCTCGACATCGATGCCGACGCTCATGTGCTGCTGGATGTCGACCGCAACCGCGGACGCGGCCCGGACTTCCACGCCGATGCAGAGGTGGATGTAAGCGTCGACGCCAGCGGCTCCTGGGGCAAGGACTGGCAATCCGAGTCGTCCGGCAGCGTAGTGGCCAGCCTCGACAAGACCTCGTCGTACTCCTCCTCCGAGACCCACGACGTCAACAAGAACTTCGAGGCCGACTTCAGCGCCTCCGAGGAGTCCAGCCACTCGGCCAGCGGCAGCGGCAGCGCCAGCGGTCAGTTCGAGAAGGCCTACGAGGAGGCCAGCAACAGCAGCCTGGCAGCCACGGCGACCTTCACCAAGACTCGCGTGTTCATCGACCCGGTTACCAACACCATCAGCCTGGATAACTCGCTGAACGGTGCCAGCGGCAACCTGGGCGTGAACGTGGCAGCCGGTTCCAACAACCAGCAGCTGAACACCATGACCATCGCCGCCGGCTGCAACGCCTGCAGCAACGGCAACGACGACCTCTAATCACCATGCACGAAGGGAGCCCTGCGCCCGCAGGGCTCCCCTTCTTTCATAGGGAGGTGTGCAATGCGTCTGGTCATCCTGCCTGTTCTGTGCTGTCTGAGTGGCGCCCTCCAGGCCGCTCAAGTTCCGATGGCCGTCCTTCCGGGCGGCGCACTGGCTTTCAAGCAGGTCGAGAGCATGCGCGAACAGCGCTTCAGCAACCTGGTGGAACAGAAAACCGATTTCAGCTGCGGCGCTGCCGCCCTGGCCACCATCCTGCGCCAGGCCTACCGCTTCGATGTGGACGAGACCTTCGTGATCAACGGCATGCTCCTCGGCGCCGACCACGAGCTGGTGCGCAACCAGGGCTTCTCCATGCTGGACATGAAGCGCTACATCGAAAATCTCGGCATGCGCGCCCGCGGCTATCGAATCGAAGCCGATGGACTGGAGCGACTCAAGATACCCGTCGTCGTCCTGCAGGAGATCCGCGGCTACAAGCATTTCGTGGTCCTGCAGCGCACCCAGGATGGATTCGTCTACATCGGCGATCCGGTGCTCGGCCACAAGCGCTACAGCCTCGAAGACTTCACCAAAGGCTGGAACGGCATCGTCTTCGCCGTGATCGGCCCCGAATATGACAGGGCCAACGCCCTGCTGAGTCCCCCGGAGCCCCTCACCGCCCGGAAGCACCTCGATGGCTTCCAGCCGGTCCAGGACGCCGAACTGATGGAGCACGGCTTCATCCAGAGCGATTTTTTCTGATAGCGACGTACTGCAACCCCCTGCCAGTGGCAAGGACATTGGCAGAACGCCTGCGGAGGTCACCATGAAGCTTCATGTCCTACTGGCTGCCAGTTGCATTGCCGCCAGCATCTCGGCTCACGCCAGCAATCCGTTCGAAGCGGTCGAACTGAGCGACCAGGAACTCTCCCAACTGCGCGGCCGTTTCGTGATGCCAGGACGCATCGTTCACTTCGGCGTGACCATGTCCAGCCAGTGGCAAAACGCCAGTGGCCAGGTACTGGGCGGCAGCGTCAGCATGCAGGTCAACGAGAACATGTTTGAGCCGCAGTTCACCGTCTCGCTCCTGACCAACGACAACGGACAGGGCGCACCGACCGCCGGCAACGGCCAGGTCACCGGCGGCGCCGGACTCTCCGAAGTGCAGGGTGTCAGCCAGAGCGTACGGGCTGCCGGCGACTTCAACACCGCCCTCAACGGTGTCTCCATCAACATCAGCCGGGGCAGTTCGGCGCCGACGGCGAGCGGCGGGAGCCAGGGCTTCAGCGGCGTCATCGAAGGCAGTTCCAGCGCCGGCAGCGTGCGCATCAGCCCCAATGCCGGCGGCCTGCAGATCGCGATCCAGGCGCTGGGCCAGGGCAACAGCCTGCAGCAGATGGGCAGCGGCGGCCTGCAGCAGCACACCGTTATCGGTGGATCCAGCAACACGGTCACCAACCTGGCGACCCTGGATGTGGTACTGCGCGATCGCGGCCTGAACAGCGATCAGTTGCAACTCAACTGGAACCAGCTGCGCGACCTACGGCCGGTGGGCTACTGATCTACGCTTGAAGCACCATCCAACCGATAGGGACTTCGCTCATGTCTCGTTCATATCCGCTTCAGATTGCAATAGGTGTCGCTGCCCTTCTTCCATCCACCTTCCTGCATGCAGCTACAGAGGCAGATGTAGCGGCCCTGCAACAGCAACTGCTCGAACTGCGCCAGCGATACGACGCGCAACAGAAAGCCCTGATGGTACTGGAACAGCGCGTGCGCGAAGTGGAAGCGCAGCCTGGGGTCCCCCAACCCCAGCGCCTGGCACGCTCTCCTTCCTCCGGCACGCAAGCGACAGGTTATGGAGAAAGCCTGCGTGAAGACAACACGCCCGCCCGCAGCGTCGGGGACATCTACGACAAGGCCAGCGGCTTCTTCGGCGAAGGCAGGTTCAGCCTGGAAACCGGTCTGACCTACAGCCACTACGATGCCCGGCAGATGTTCCTCAATGGCTTCCTCGCACTGGACGCCATCTTCCTCGGCAACATCGGCGTCGACCAGATCGAGTCGGACAACTTCACCTTCGACCTGACTGGCCGCTACAACCTGGGCAACCGCTGGCAGTTCGACCTCAACGTGCCGGTTACCTACCGCGAGACGACCTACGAATCGGCCGGTGCAACCGGTGCCGGCGGAGGGGCCGGGGGTGGCACCAACACCTTCTCCTCGGAAACCGTCACCCGCGACCCGGCCATCGGCGATGTCAGCATGGGCGTGTCCTACAAGTTCCTCGACGAGGCGCCAGGACGGCCGGATGCGGTCTTCAGCCTGCGGGTCAAGGCACCGACCGGCGATGAGCCCTATGGCATCAAGCTGGTCCAGTCGCCCACCAACACCAACCTCACCGTGCCCGAGGAGCTGCCCACCGGCAACGGCGTGTGGTCGGTCACCCCGGGCATCGCCCTGGTGAAGACCGTCGACCCCGCCGTGCTGTTCGCCAACCTCTCCTATACCCACAACTTCGAGGAGTCCTTCGACGACATCAGTTCCACGCCCGGCCAGAAGCTCGGCGGCAAGGTCAAGCTGGGCGACTGGTTCCAGTACGGCCTGGGCACTGCCTTCGCCCTCAACGACCGCATGAGCCTGTCCTTCTCCTACTCGCAGCTGATCGGCCGGAAAAGCGAGATCAAGCCCGACGGCGGCGACTGGCAGACCGTCGACAGCAGCGACGCCAATGCGGCCTACTTCAACGTCGGCATGACCTTCGCCCTGACCGACAAGCTGACCATGGTGCCCAACCTGTCGATCGGCCTGACCCCGGATGCGCCGGATTTTTCCTTCAGCCTCAAGTTCCCCTACTACTTCTGACCCTGCGCAAAAGCCCCGGCCGGATGTGCGTCCGGCCGGGGCTTTACATGGTGGCGGTCAGCGGATGCCGTGCTTGCTCAGCAGGCGATAGAAGGTGGGACGGGACACGCCGAGCGCCTTGGCGGCGCGGCTGAGGTTCTGCGAGTACTGCAGCAGCACATCGCTGAGCGCCTGCTTCTCGGCCTGCAGCTTGTAGTCTTCCAGGCTGATGTCGGCCTTGTGCGCCGCGACCGCGCGCTGGAAGCCCAGATCCTCCGCCTCGATCAGATTGCCCTCGGCGAGGACCAGGCCACGCCGCACCCGGTTGGCCAGTTCGCGCACGTTGCCCGGCCAGTCGTAGTCACACAGCGCCTTCAATGCCGCATCGCTGAAGGGCCGCGGACGCCGGCCGACCTCCTCGGCATACAACCTGGCGAAATGCCGGGCCAGCGCCGGAACGTCCTCCAGACGCTCGCGCAGCGGGCTGGTGCGCACCTGCAGGACGTTCAGGCGATAGTAGAGGTCCTCGCGGAAACGTCCACGCTCCACGGCCTGCTCCAGGTCGACGTGGGTGGCCGCCAGCACGCGGACATTCACCTTGATCGGCTGGCTGCCGCCGACCCTCTCGATCTGCCCTTCCTGCAGGAAGCGCAGCAGGTTGGCCTGCAGGTCCATCGGCAGGTCGCCGATCTCGTCGAGGAACAGCGTGCCGCCATCCGCCGACTCGATCCGGCCGATCTTGCGCTGATGGGCACCGGTGAAGGCCCCCTTCTCGTGGCCGAACAGTTCGGACTGGATCAACTGTTCGGGAATGGCCCCGCAGTTGATCGCCACGAAGGGCTCCCTGGCCCGTCGCGAAAGCCGGTGCAGGGCATGAGCCACCAGCTCCTTGCCGGTGCCGCTTTCGCCGCGGATCAGCACGGGCGAGTCGGTGGGGCCCAGCTTGGTCAGCAGCGTGCGCAGTTCGCGCATGGTCGCCGTGTTGCCCAGCAGCCGGTCGTCATCGGCCCTGAGCTTCTCGGGCCTGCGCAGCATGGCCATGCCCAGGGCGTGCCCCAGCGTGGCCTGGAACAGGTCCAGATCGAGCGGCAGGGTGTAGTAGTCGAAGAACCATTCGCCGATGAGGGAGCCAAGGCTCCCATCCAGCGGCACCCCCGGCGCCAGCACGGCAACCCACAGGGCGGGGTTGTGGCTGACCAGGTCACGCACCTCCTCCAGATCATCGAGCGCAATGTCGAGACGGATGATCCCGACCTCCGCCCGCTGCTCGAAGGCTTCATCGAATGAACAGACCGTTACCTCCCAGCCGGCATGCTGCAGTTTGGAAACAAGGGGCTTGAATTCGTTCGAAGTGTCGACAACGAGGAGTCGACGAAGCATTTGATTGTGCATGTTCCATCCTGGTTATTCGCTAATAATCTCTGAAGAGACATCGGCGCTGCTGGAATGAAACTAGCAAAGGGGAAGACGGGAGCTTAGATGGTTTCGTGATAATCGAAATTACAAAGGGCGGATATCCGCCCTTTGTAATATTTCACTGCAATATCCGGAAAATGAGCTACTCAGTAGTAGGCATTTTCCTTGTTGGTGTGGTCGGTGACATCGCGCACGCCCTTCAGTTCGGGGATGCGTTCCATCAGGGTCTTCTCGACGCCATCCTTGAGGGTCATGTCGACCATGCCGCAGCCCTGGCAGCCGCCGCCGAAGCGCAGGATGGCAACGCCTTCGTCGTCGATGTCGACCAGCGAAACCATGCCGCCGTGGCTGGCCAGCCCCGGATTGACCTCGGTCTGCAGGTAGTAGTTGATGCGCTCGGGCAGCGGGCTGTCCTCGTTGACCATCGGCACCTTGGCGTTCGGCGCCTTGATGGTCAGCTGGCCCCCCATGCGGTCGGTGGCGTAGTCGACCACGGCGTCCTCGAGGAAGGGCACGCTGACCGCATCCAGCCAGGCGGTGAAGTCCTTCAGCGCCAGGGCGGTATCCTCGGGCTTCTGCTCGTGCGGCTTGCAGTAGGCGATGCAGGTCTCAGCGTACTGGGTGCCCGGCTGGGTGATGAACACGCGGATGCCGATGCCCGGGGTGTTCTGCTTCTCCAGCAGCTCGGCCAGGTAAGCCTGGGCGGATTCGGTGAAGGTGATGGCGCTCATGGGAACTCCTTGCAGGTATGCGCGCAGTGTACGCCATGCCGGGGCGCGGATAAAGTCCCAGCATTTTGGTAGGAATAGGGCCGGCAGCGACTCTCTCCCGAAGCCCTCACAGGTTCTGATAGCGATTCATGTCCAGCACTCCCGCCTCCACCGGCTGGGTTTCGCGGATGTGCGCGGCCAGGTCGTGGAACAGGCTCCAGAAGCGCGGATCGCTGCGGCGCACGCCCCAGCGCTGCACGATGCGCTCGAAATCCTCCGCCGCCTCGGCCTGTTGCAACGAGGCGACGAAGGCGCCCACCTCCCCTTCACGCAGGCTGAACAGGAAGTTCGGGTAGCTGCTCAGCACTTCCGGGTACAGGGTCAGGGTGTCCTTCTCCGGCTGGTAGCGCAGCGACTCGCCGAGCATGAAGGCCACGTTGCTGTGCGCACGGTTGCGCAAGAGGCTGTAGACCTCGCGCCCGCCGCCATCCAGCTCGACGCGCAGCAGGGTCGCCTCGGGCAGGAACCCGATGGCCTTCAACTGCGCCAGCGGCCGGGCCGCCAGCGCGCTGAGGCGCTGGTCGATCTGCTGCACGGCGGAATTGGCAGTGGGCCGGTAGCAGCGCCCGTCGCGGCAGCGGTTGAGCGGGTCGGGCCGCGCGTTCAGCGTGCCGTACCGTTCCAGCAGGCGCGCAGCGAAGGCTTCCTTGGGATCGCCCGGTGGCAGGACCAGGCCGCTGGGCGTGTCGCTGTCTATGCGTTCGTAGTTCAGCCACACCTTGAGCAGGCCGCCATCCTGGTACCAGTCGTGCAGGATCGCCCGGCGCTCGCCCGGCGGCATCAGGCGCAGGAAGTTCTGCTCGGCGCCGTTGCGGATCAGGTCGAAGTACAGACGCGTCTGCGCCTGGTGGGAGACGTTGCCGAACACGTCGAAGTTGACCACCAGCGCGTAGTAGGTGCGCTCCAGCAGCGGGAAGTCCAGCCACCACAGGGTCTGCGGCACGGCACCGATCAGGCCTTTGCGCACCGAGGCGCTGTCATGCTGGCGGAAGATGCTCAGCAGCGCGTTGTCGTTGCCGGCCCAGATGTGCGACCAGCTCGGATACGGCGTGTGCGAGTAGGCCTCGCGGCGCGCCGCCTCGTAGTCGCCCAGCTTGCTGCGGTAGCGGTGCCAGACCAGCGGCAGGCGGGCCAGGTCGTCCTCCTGCCCCGGCAGCGCCAGCAGCGGCGTCACCTTCTCGCGGTAGTCGGCATCCAGCAGATAGAGATCGTGGGCGGGGGCCTGGAACAGCGTCCAGAAGTGGTCGCGGATCACGTCGGTGGCGATCTGCCCGCGGCACACCGGGCCGCGGATGAAGGTGCGCACGAAGTATTCGGCATCGTCCAGCATGAACTGGTAGCGCGCTCGGGCCGGGATGGCGGCGAAGGTCTCGAACGGGTTGGCACGGCGCTGCGGGCCGTAGCCGGGCAGCGCCTTCGCCATCCAGTCGCCGCTGAAGAACAGCTCCTCGATCCGCCTGAGCTTGTGGGGACCCAGCGCGTAGGTGATGTGGGTCTTGTGCACGATCACGCCCTGGATCGGCCGCAGGCGGTAGTGGAAGCTGGTGCCGGGGTCATCGTTGGGACGGCGGGTGGCAATCACGTCCACCGCCTCGCCGCTGGGGCTGCGCGAGCGCACCAGCTCGAAGAAGCGCCCGCTTTTCCCTTGGTCGAAGTACAGGTGGGCGAGAAACAGGTGCTCGTATAGCCAGCGCGCCACCAGCTGCTCGCGGGCGCCGGGGCGGTTGAGCAGCGCCTCCCAGGCGGCGACCTGCGCCGCCTCGGAAGCGCTGGCGACCACCGGTTCGCCATCCAGGGGCGCGCCCTCGGCCAGCCAGCGGCGCAGGGTGGCGTACTCGCCGTCGCTCAGGCCGCTGACCGCGAAGGGCATGCCGGCACCGGGGTTCCTGCGCGCGAACTCGTCGAACTGCTCGGGCTTCGGACACTGGTTTTCGCGGTAGATGCCGATCTCCAGATCCTCCGGCAGCTTCGCGCCGGGCAAGGGCGCATGGGCGCGGCCCAGCTCGAGCATCCGGGCCACCAGCGCGGCATCGCCGCCGCCCAGCACCGAATGGAAGCCCTGCGCCCGCCAGCCGGCTTCCGTCTGCGCATCGACGAACAGTCGCGTGGTGGCGTCGGCCTCGATGCGCTTGCCGTTGTACACCGGCACCTTCGAGGCGCCGCGCTGGATACCGGTGGCGCTGCCCAGGTTGAGCTGGCAGGGCGCGTCGTAGCAGGCATGGCAGGCCACGCACTTCTGCGTGAGGATCGGCTGCACGTCGCGAGTGAAGGACACCGGCGCGGCGGACAGCGGCAGGCTGAGCAGCAGGCTGACCAGCAGCAGGAGGAAGATGGGCATGAGGCTGTCCGTGGCGGGCGATGGAGGATTCTAGCCGTTTGCCCAGCGCACTGGTGTGCACGAGCCGTAGGGTTGGCAACTCGTGCAGCGATTGCCTACCGGGCAGGCCGCGCCGGCGGCACCACGATCGTGCCCACGCTCCGCGTTGACACGCAGCCCCGGCCGTTCCTGCGGCCGATGGACGCGGAGCGTCCAGAGATCCGGCTCCCACGTGGAACGTGGGAACCATCAGCCCCCGACAACATGAACAAAATTCATGGCTTCCCCCTCCCCGCTCCAGAACCATGCAGCTTTGCTATCATGCCCGCCTTCACGATCCACCCTGTCCAGGTAGTCCCCATGTCCGACCGCGCCGCCCGCCTCCAGGCCCTCCAGCAAGCCCTCAAGGAACGCATCCTGATCCTCGATGGCGGCATGGGCACCATGATCCAGAGCTACAAGCTGGAAGAAGAGGACTACCGCGGCGAGCGCTTCGCCGACTGGCCGCAGGACGTCAAGGGCAACAACGACCTGCTGCTGCTGACCCGTCCGGACGTGATCGGCGCCATCGAGAAGGCCTACCTGGACGCCGGTGCCGACATCCTCGAGACCAACACCTTCAACGCCACCCGCGTCTCCCAGGCCGACTACGGCATGGAGGAGCTGGTCTACGAACTGAACGTCGCCGGCGCCCGCCTGGCCCGCCAGGTCGCCGACGCCAAGACCGCCGAGACCCCGGACAGGCCGCGCTTCGTCGCCGGCGTGCTCGGCCCGACCAGCCGCACCTGCTCGATCTCCCCGGACGTCAACAACCCCGGCTACCGCAACGTCACCTTCGACGAGCTGGTGGAGAACTACACCGAGGCCACCCGCGGCCTGATCGAGGGCGGCGCCGACCTGATCCTGATCGAGACGATCTTCGACACCCTCAACGCCAAGGCGGCGATCTTCGCGGTGCAGCAGGTGTTCGAGGAAGACGGCGTCACGCTGCCGATCATGATCTCCGGCACCATCACCGACGCCTCCGGGCGCACCCTGTCCGGGCAGACCACCGAGGCGTTCTGGAACTCGGTGCGCCACGCCCAGCCGATCTCCGTGGGCCTGAACTGCGCCCTTGGCGCCAAGGACCTGCGCCCGTACCTGGAAGAGCTGGCCACCAAGGCCGAGACCCACGTCTCCGCCCACCCCAACGCCGGCCTGCCCAACGCCTTCGGCGAGTACGACGAGACACCGGCCGAGATGGCCGTGGTGGTCGAGGAATTCGCCGCCAGCGGCTTCCTGAACATCGTCGGCGGCTGCTGCGGCACCACCCCGGCGCACATCCAGGCCATCGCCGAGGCGGTCGCCAAGTACCCGCCGCGCGCCATCCCGGTCATCCCCAAGGCCTGCCGCCTGTCCGGCCTCGAGCCGTTCACCATCGACCGCAGCTCGCTGTTCGTCAACGTCGGCGAGCGCACCAACATCACCGGTTCGGCCAAGTTCGCCCGCCTGATCCGCGAGGAAAACTACGCCGAAGCCCTCGACGTCGCCCGCCAGCAGGTGGAAGCCGGCGCCCAGGTGATCGATATCAACATGGACGAGGGCATGCTGGACTCGAAGGCGGCGATGGTCACCTTCCTCAACCTGATCGCCTCCGAGCCGGACATCTCCCGCGTGCCGATCATGATCGACTCCTCCAAGTGGGAGGTGATCGAGGCGGGCCTGAAGTGCATCCAGGGCAAGGGCATCGTCAACTCGATCTCCATGAAGGAAGGCGTCGAGCAGTTCAAGCACCACGCCCACCTGTGCAAGCGCTACGGCGCCGCCGTGGTGGTGATGGCCTTCGACGAGGTCGGCCAGGCCGACACCGCCGCGCGCAAGCGCGAGATCTGCCAGCGCAGCTACGACATCCTGGTCAACGAAGTCGGCTTCCCGCCGGAAGACATCATCTTCGACCCGAACATCTTCGCCGTGGCCACCGGCATCGAGGAGCACAACAACTACGCGGTCGACTTCATCGAGGCCTGCGCCTACATCCGCGACCACCTGCCCTATGCCCTGTCGAGCGGCGGCGTGTCCAACGTGTCGTTCTCGTTCCGCGGCAACAACCCGGTGCGCGAGGCGATCCACTCGGTATTCCTCTACCACGCGATCCGGAACGGCCTGACCATGGGCATCGTCAACGCCGGCCAGCTGGAGATCTACGACGAGATCCCCGCCGAGCTGCGCGACAAGGTCGAGGACGTGGTGCTCAACCGCCACGAAGGCAGCACCGAGGCGCTGCTGGCCATCGCCGACCAGTACAAGGGCGACGGCAGCGTCAAGGAGGCCGAGACCGAGGAGTGGCGCAGCTACGACGTCAACAAGCGTCTGGAGCACGCGCTGGTCAAGGGCATCACCACCTTCATCGTCGAGGACACCGAGGAAGCGCGCCAGCAGTGCGCGCGGCCCATCGAAGTGATCGAAGGCCCGCTGATGAGCGGCATGAACGTGGTCGGCGACCTGTTCGGTGCCGGCAAGATGTTCCTGCCGCAGGTGGTCAAGTCCGCACGGGTGATGAAGCAGGCGGTGGCCCACCTGATCCCCTTCATCGAGGCCGAGAAGGGCGACAAGCCGGAGGCCAAGGGCAAGATCCTCATGGCCACGGTCAAGGGCGACGTGCACGACATCGGCAAGAACATCGTCGGCGTGGTGCTCGGCTGCAACGGCTACGACATCGTCGACCTCGGCGTGATGGTGCCGGCGGAGAAGATCTTGCAGACCGCCATCGCCGAGAAGTGCGACATCATCGGCCTGTCCGGGCTGATCACCCCGTCGCTGGACGAGATGGTCCACGTCGCCAAGGAAATGCAGCGCCAGGGCTTCAGTCTGCCGCTGATGATCGGCGGCGCCACCACCTCCAAGGCGCACACCGCGGTGAAGATCGAGCCGCAGTACAACAACGACGCCGTTGTCTACGTCACCGACGCCTCGCGCGCGGTCGGCGTGGCCACCACCCTGCTGTCGAAGGAACTGAAGACCGACTACGTCGCCAAACTGCGCACCGAATATGCGGAAGTGCGCGAGCGCACCGCCAACCGCAGCGCGCGCATCGAGCGCCTGAGCTACGAGGCCGCGCTGGCCAACCGCCCGCAGTTCGACTGGGCAGGCTACCAGCCGCCGGTGCCCTCCTTCACCGGCGTCAAGGTGCTGGAAGACATCGACCTCGAGCTGCTCAGCCAGTACATCGACTGGACGCCGTTCTTCATCTCCTGGGACCTGGCCGGCAAGTTCCCGCGCATCCTCACCGACGAGGTGGTCGGCGAAGCGGCGACCAGCCTGTACAACGACGCCCAGGCGATGCTCAGGAAGCTGATCGACGAGAGGCTGATCAAGGCCCGCGCCGTGCTGGGCTTCTGGCCGGCCAACCAGGTCGCCGGCGACGACCTGGAGGTCTACGGCGACCACGGCGAGAAGCTGGCCACTCTGCACCACCTGCGCCAGCAGACCATCAAGCCGGACGGCAAGCCCAACCTGTCGCTGGCCGACTTCGTCGCGCCGAAGGACTCCGGAGTCACCGACTACGTCGGCGGCTTCATCGTCACCGCCGGCATCGGTGCCGAAGAGCTGGCCAAGGCCTACGAGGCCAAGGGTGACGACTACAACAGCATCATGGTCAAGGCGCTGGCCGACCGCCTCGCCGAAGCCTGCGCCGAGTGGCTGCATGAGCAGGTGCGCAAGGACTACTGGGGCTACGCCCGGGACGAGGCCCTCGACAACGAGGAACTGATCAAGGAGAAGTACCAGGGCATCCGTCCGGCCCCCGGCTACCCGGCCTGCCCGGACCACACCGAGAAGGGCACCCTGTTCGCCCTGCTCGACCCGCAGGCTGACACCGGCAAGCCGGGCCAGAGCGGCGTGTTCCTCACCGAGCACTACGCCATGTTCCCCGCCGCCGCCGTCTCCGGCTGGTACTTCGCCCACCCGCAGGCGCAGTACTTCGCCGTCGGCAAGGTCGACAGGGACCAGGTGGAGAGCTACAGCAAGCGCAAGGGCCAGGAGCTGGCCGTGACCGAGCGCTGGCTGGCGCCGAATCTGGGTTACGACGCCTGATCAACAACGGATGATTCAACGGTGGGCAAGAGCGATCTTGCCCACTTCGCTTCTGGAGACATAGATGTCCCTCCCCACCTACGATCAGTTCATCGAGCCCATCCTGCGTTTTCTGGCCGCCAATCCGGCCGGCGCTGCAACTCGCGAAGTGCATGAAGCGGCTGCCAAAGCCCTCCACCTGAGCGAGGAGCAGCGCCAGGAGGTGGTTCCCAGTGGCCAACCTACCTACAAGAACCGCACCGGCTGGGCTCACGACCGTCTCAAGCGTGCCGGACTGTCCAACAGCCCGAAACGCGGCTACTGGAAGCTGACCGAACAGGGTTTTGCCTACGCGGCCAAAAATTCAAGCCCGCTACCGCCTGACGAGGTTGAGCGCCTGGCGATGGCATTCGTCAACATGAAATTGAAGGCTGCCAGCGACGCAACTCCACTGGAGGAAGAAACCGAAGAAACGCCAGCGGCAACCTCGGCTACCGCCAGCCCCGACGACCGTCTGGAGCAGGCTCTCAAGGAGCTGCGTGATGCCGTCGCTGCCGACCTGCTGGACAACCTGCTGCAGGTTTCGCCCGGGCGTTTCGAGATCATCGTCCTCGACGTACTGCATCGTCTCGGCTATGGCGCCAGCCGCAACGACCTGCAACGTGTCGGTGGCTCCGGTGACGGCGGCATCGACGGCATTATCTCGCTGGACAAGCTGGGGCTGGAAAAGGTCTACGTACAGGCCAAACGCTGGCAGAACACCGTCGGACGTCCAGAGCTACAGGCATTCTATGGCGCACTGGCTGGTCAGAAGGCCAAGCGCGGCGTGTTTATCACCACTTCGGGGTTCACCGCTCAGGCCATCGATTTTGCCCGCTCGGTCGAAGGCATCGTGCTGGTCGACGGCAGCAAACTGGTCAACCTCATGATGGACCATGAGGTTGGCGTAACTTCACGCCTCATCAAGCTGCCCAAGCTGGATAGTGACTATTTCGACGAGGAAGCGGGCTGAATCCCGATGAGCACACCATCAATCCGCCCTTTTCTCCCCGGCGAAGAGCTGCAACTGCACGCCCTGTTCCACGACTCGGTTCACCGGCTGGCAGTCGCTCATTACTCAGCGGAGCAGTTGGAGGCTTGGGCGCCGGCGGACTTCGACGAGCACGCCTGGAGCGAGGGCATCCGCCGCAACCGCCCGTTCGTGGTCGAGGATGTAACAGGTACGCTGCTCGGCTACGCCGACCTGCAGCCAGACGGCCATATCGACCAGTTCTTCGTCGCGGCCGATGCCTCACGACGCGGCGTCGGTACGATGTTGCTGGTTTTCCTCGAACGGCGTGCCCGTCAGCTCGGCATCCTGGAGTTGAGTGCCGACGTCAGTCTGTGCGCGGAGGCTTTCTTTCTCCGCAATGACTTTCGGGTGATCGCGCGGCAGTTGCCGGTCGTGCGCGGCATCGCGCTGGCCAATGCGCGAATGTTCAAAGCGCTGGGCTGAGCCGCCGCACCGTCCGTGTGGCGCGCCCGCCTCTCGGCAGGCCCCTCCAGCTACGCCCCCTCAGTGGCTCTTGCCCCCGCCCGAACGCCGCTTGATCCTGATCGAATACTCCAGCTTCGGCTTGCGCGTCACGCTGATCGGGCGGCGGGTGACGGTGTCGAGGGTGATGTTCCAGAAGCCGTCGCCCGGTACGCGGATCTTCGCCGGGAAACGGTCGAAGTGGCCGCCGATGTAGTTGTGCCGGGCGCCGTTCTTGAAGGCGCGGAAGTTGGCGTCGTTCATCAGGCGGATGTTGCAGGGCTGCGAGCTTTCGATGATGACCAGGTCGTCCTCGTTGAGCTGTTCGCGTTGATGGATGAATTTCATGGTGATTCCAGAGCACGTTGCAAGGCGCGGAACATAGCACGAAGCCGCAGCTTTCGCTCCGTCGCAGCGGTTAAACTCGCCTCCCCCTCCACGCCCACCGCGAGCCATGAACCTGCAGCGACTCTTCAAACTGACCGTATGGCTGGCCGGCCTGTGGCTGGCGTGGATCGTGCTGACTCCGGCTTCCAAGGCGCCTCCGGTGAGCGGCGACCTGGCTGGCGGCCAGCTGCGGATCGGCGATCATCGCGTTGAAGCGCTGCAGCCCTTCCAGCTCGAGGAGGCGCTGGTGCTGGGGCGCGAGGACTACCGCTTCGACCGCGGCGCCCAGGTCTCGCCCACCGACCTGGCGCTGGGCTGGGGCCCCATGGCCGATCCGGGCCTGTCCGGGCAGATCGAGATCCGCCAGAGCAACCGCTGGTATTACTGGCGAGCCGACGAGCTGCCCATCCCCCGCCGGGAGATCGAGAGGCACAGCGCCAACATGCACATGATCCCGGCCAGTGCCGCGGTAGCCGCCACGCTGGACAGGCTGCAGGCGGGCGCGCGTATCCGCCTGTCCGGCCAGCTGGTGCGTGTCGAGGGCGATGACGGTTTCCAGTGGGTCAGCTCCCTGAGCCGGGAGGACACCGGCGCTGGCGCCTGCGAGCTGGTCTGGGTCGAGCAGCTGACCGTGCTGCCCTGACCCGGACGCCCGGAAACAAAAAGCCCCGCTCGGTGGCGGGGCAAACAGGGGAAACTCTCAGTTCGTTCAGCGTACGCAGGCGAGCGTGAAGATTTCGTGAGGCGGATGTCGGCAAGATGAGAAAACGCGCAGCCGGAAGGCTTCCGGACGATCTTCGCCGGCTGCCAGGGCCGCGGTAAGCTGCACGGCGCAAACGCCCGTCCTGTCCCTACCCACAAGGAGAGTCCCATGCTCGAAGGCAGCTGCCTGTGCAACGCGGTCCGCTACGAAATCCACGGCGAACTCGGTCCCATCGTCATGTGCCACTGCTCGCGCTGCCGCAAGGCCAACGGCTCGGCATTCGCCACCAACGCCTCGGTGAGCACCAGCGCGTTCCATCTCGTCCAGGGACAGGAAGCGCTGGCCGAATACCAGTCCTCGCCGGGCGTGTTCCGCGTGTTCTGCGGCAAGTGCGGCTCGCCGCTGTACAGCCGTCGCCCGGGGCAGCCGGAGCTGCTGCGCCTGCGCATCGGCACGCTGGACACACCCATCGCCGGCAAGCCGACCGCGCACATCTTCGTCGGCTCCAGGGCCGAGTGGTGCGAGATCCACGACGACCTGCCGCAGTACGCCGAGCGCCCCGCCTCCTGAACGCAGCCCCGCAGGCCTTGGTCGAGCCTGCGGGGTGGACAGGCCGGGGAAACCCGCCACACTTTCACTGACCTGTCCTGCTGGCCTGCACCGCCGCGCGTTGTCCCGGCGCGGCAACCTGTCAGCGGTGCGCCCGGTCTGCAGCAGCGGAGATGCTTCACGATCAGGGCGGAGGCCCCATGCGCAAGACTCCGATCCGCATTGCCACCTTTGTCGGCCTGCTCCTGCTAGGCCTGCTGGTCCTTGCCGCCGGCGTCTGGGGCGCGCTGGCCCTGCTCTACGCGGGGCCGCGCGACGAGCCCCTGCGCAATGCCCTGGCTGCCGGCGTCGCCCTTGCCACGCTGCTCGCCCTCGGCGCCCTGCCGCTGCACCGCTGGCGGCGGACGATGCTGGGCTGCTACCTCACCCTGTTCGTCGTCCTGCTGGTCTGGTGGCACGGCATCGAGCCCTCCAACCAGCGCGACTGGCTGGCGGACGTCGCCGTGCTCCCCCATGCCAGCATCGAAGGCGACATGGTCACCGTGCACGACATCCGCAACTTCGACTATCGCAGCGAAACCGACTTCACCCCCGCCTGGTACGACCGGCGCTTCGACCTGCGCCAGCTGCAGGGGGTCGATCTGGTCGCCGTGTACTGGATGGGCCCGGCCATCGCCCACATCTTCCTCAGCTTCGACTTCGGCAAGGGCGACCACCTGGCAGTGTCCATCGAGACGCGCAAGGAAAAGGGCGAAGGCTACTCGACCCTCAAGGGTTTCTTCCGCCAGTACGAGCTCTACTACGTGGTGGCCGACGAGCGCGACGTCATCCGCCTGCGCACCAACTACCGGCACGACCCGCCGGAGGATGTCTACGTCTACCGCCTCAAGGGCGATCTCGACAACGGCCGGCGCCTGTTCCTCGAATACATGCAGCGCATCAACGAGCTGCACGAGCGCCCCGAGTTCTACAACACCCTGACCACCAACTGCACCACCACCATCTGGATGAACACCCGGGTCAACCCCAGCCACCTGCCGTTCGACTGGAGGATCCTGGCCAGCGGCTACCTGCCGGAGTTCCTCTACGAACAGGGCCGCCTGGACACCCGCGGCCTGCCGTTCGCCGAACTGCAGCAGCAAGTCCACGTCAACGCCCGGGCACAGGCCGCAGACAGCGCCGCAGACTTCTCCAGACGCATCCGCGAGCTGAGCCAGCCCTCATCCGCCGGCGTTGCGAGCGACGACTTCGACACCGGACAGTGAGCGAAACCACCACTCAGGACCAGCGCAACAGGGGTAAATGGGCATGCAACTTCGTGATCGGATCGTCCTTGTCGCCTTGGCCCTGACGATGGCCGCCATGCCGCCCGCCCTGGCCGTGCCGGCGGACAGCGGCGCCACCGCCCGGCCGGAAGGCAGCACGAAACGCCCACGGATCTGCCTGGTCCTCTCCGGCGGCGGCGCGCGGGGCGCGGCGCACGTCGGCGTGATCAAGGTGCTCGAGGAGTACCGGGTGCCGGTCGACTGCATCGCCGGCACCAGTATGGGCGCCCTGGTCGGCGCCGCCTACGCGACCGGCACCTCCACGGCGGAGATGGACACCATCCTCAACACCATCTCCACCGAGCTGCTGTTCAAGGAGGACCCGCCGCGCCAGGAACGCTCCATGCGCCGCAAGGAGGACGACTACGGCATCCTGTTCACCCCCGAGGTCGGCCTGGACAAAGGCCAGGTCAAGTTCGGCAAGGGCGTGGTCACTGGCGTACAGCTGGAAACCGTGCTGCGTCGGCTGTCCAAGGCCAAGGGGCACTACCGCTTCGACATGCTGCCGATTCCCTACCGGGCCGTGGCCACCGACCTGGTGACCGGCAAGGCGGTGGTGTTCAACCAGGGCGAGCTGGCCAACGTGATGCGCGCCAGCATGTCGGTACCCGGCGCGGTGGCGCCGGCGGAGTTCGACGGCATGATTCTGGTCGACGGCATGCTCACCAGCAACCTGCCGATCCAGACCGCGCGCGAGGAGATGGGTGCCGATATCGTCATCGCGGTGAACGTCGGCACCCCCCTGCTCACCCGTGAGCAGCTCAGCGGCATCTTCGGCGTCACCGGGCAGATGCTCAGCATCCTCACCGAGCAGAACGTGCAGGCCTCGCTCGCCACCCTGCAGCCGCAGGACATCCTCATCTCCCCCGACCTCGGCGACTTCTCGACCGGCGACTTCGACCACCTGGAGCAGATCGCCCCGATCGGCGAGGCGGCGGCGCGCCAGGTTGCCGACCGCCTCGCCCGGCTGTCCCTGCCGGCCGCCGAGTATGCGGCGCTGCGCCAGGGCCAGACCATCGCCGTGGCGCCGGACCTGCGCCCGGTCGACGAGATCCGCTTCGAGAACCTCAAGCGCGTCAATCCGAAGACCGCCCAGGCGGCCATGGACACCAGGCCCGGCGAGCAGATCGAGCAGGACACCCTCGACAGCGACATGCGCCGCATCTACGGCACCGGCGACTTCGAGCACGTCAACTACCGCTTCATCGAGGAGCCCGGCAAGCGCATCCTCGCCGTGGACGCCGTGGAGAAATCCTGGGGCCCCAACTACCTGCGCTTCGGCCTGGGACTGTCCAGCGACTTCAGCGGCGATGCGTTCTTCAACATCCTCGGCAGCTACCGCAAGACCTGGATCAACGACCGCGGCGCCGAGTGGCGTACCGACGTGCAGCTCGGCCATACCAGCGGCCTGTACACCGAGTTCTACCAGCCCTTCAGCGCCACCAGCCGCTTCTTCATCGCGCCGCATGCTGCCATCGAGCGGCGCACCGCCGATCTCTACCGCGACGACGACCGCGTGGCCAGCTACGAGATGACCTCCATGCTCGGCGGGGTGGATGTGGGCAGCCAGTTCAGTCGCTACGGAGAATTCCGTATCGGTGCAGTCGGCGGACGCCTCAAGCCGCAACTGGACACCGGCCCCGAGAGCCTGTCGCCCGGCGAGTCGCGGATCATCCAGGGGGCCTGGCGCGCCCGGCTGAAGCTCGACCAACTCGACAGCGTGCACTTCCCGCGCTCGGGCTGGCGCGCCGGAGCCGGCATCTTCGACTCGACCGGCGCGCTCGGCGCCGACGACGAGTACACCAAGTGGGACGCCGACGGCAACGGCGCGTTCTCGTTCGGCAACCACACCCTCAACCTTGCCTTCAAGGCCGGCGACAAGATCGGCAGCAATCCCCTGCCGCGCTACGACCAGTTCCAGTGGGGCGGCTTCCTGACCGGCTCCGGCTACGCCACCGGCCAGTTGCTGGGCGAGCAGCTGCAGTTCGGCAGGCTGATGTATTACCACCGGATCCTCGAAGGCAGCATCTTCGAGGGCGCCTACACCGGCTTTTCCCTGGAGGCCAGCCGGATCGGCAATCCGCTGGTTCCGGGCAACAGCGAAGACTGGCTCAGGTCCGCCGCCATCTTCATCGCCGCCGACAGTCCGCTCGGCCCGGTCTATCTTGGCTATGGGCGTGCGGAGGACGGCAACGACAGCTTCTATTTCTATCTGGGCAGGCCGTTCTAGGGACATGACCGCCAGCCGACCGCCGTCGACATTTGCAGGGGCAACCATGAGCAGCGAGAAGAAATCGCACAAGAAGAGCAGGACCGCGAGCCACCAGCCAGCCGAACCAGCCCCGGTATTCCGCTCCCGGGAAGAGCGCATCAACACCGGGCGAGCGCTGCGCGAGAAGATCCCGCGCAGCAGCCATGCCGCCTGGACACCGCCGGCCAGGCACCGCAACCCCATCGCCATCCTCGAGAAGTCGAACGAGGATCGTCTGGCCGAGCTGGTGCCGATCCGCTACGGGCGCATGCTGCGCAGCCCCTTCGCCTTCCTGCGCGGTTCGGCGGCGCTGATGGCCCACGATCTCGCCACCACCCCCAGCACCGGCATCCGCGTGCAGGCCTGTGGCGACTGCCACCTGATGAACTTCGGCCTGTTCGCCACGCCGGAACGCAACCTGGTGCTGGATCTC
Organism: Pseudomonas sp. OF001; assembly: GCF_904426495.1. NCBI lineage: Bacteria > Pseudomonadati > Pseudomonadota > Gammaproteobacteria > Pseudomonadales > Pseudomonadaceae > Pseudomonas > Pseudomonas sp. OF001. Next base: position 63,411 of record NZ_CAJGBM010000009.1, read on the forward strand.
AACGACTTCGACGAAAGCCTCCCCGCCCCCTGGGAGTGGGATATCAAGCGGCTGGCCGCCAGTTTCGCGGTCGCCGGACGCGACAACCGGCTGTCCGATGATGAGTCGCGGGATGCGGCCGTGGCCTGCGTGCGCGCCTACCGGGAGAACCTGCGCGAATACTCCCGGATGAGCCCCCTGGAGGTCTGGTACTCGCGCCTGGACGAGGCCACCCTGATCGAGATGGCGCCCGACGAAAAGGTGCGGAAACTGCGCCAGCAGCTCGCCGACAAGGCCCACGAACGGGTGGTCGAGAACGTCTTCCCCAAGCTGGCCGAGCAGGTGGCCGGGCACCCCCGCATCGTCGATCAGCCGCCGATCATCTACCACGTCGCCGATCCCGAATTCCTGGACAAGGTCCATGAGGGGCTGGCGGACTACCGGGCGACGCTGTCCGACGAGCGCCGTGTGCTGCTGGATCGCTATCGCCTGGTGGATGCCGCGCTGAAAGTGGTGGGTATCGGCAGCGTCGGCACCCGCTGCTTCATCACGCTGATGTTCTCCGAAGAAAACCACCCGCTGATCCTCCAGTTCAAGGAAGCCTGTCACTCGGTCCTCGAACCCTACGCGGGGAAAAGCCGCTATGAAAACCAGGGCCAGCGCATCGTCATGGGGCAGCGGCTGATGCAGTCCTCCAGCGACATCTTCCTCGGCTGGGCCCGCGGCCGGAGCGGGCGCGACTTCTTCGTGCGCCAGCTGCGCGACATGAAGATGTCCATCCCCATGGAGGGCATCTCGGCCACACAACTCGAGCGCTACGCCGGGCTCTGCGGCCTGGTGCTGGCCCGGGCCCATGCCAAGTCGGGGGATGCGGCGACCATCAGCGGCTATCTGGGCAAGGGCGACGCCTTCGACGAGGCGCTGGGCGATTTTTCCCTCGCCTATGCCGATCAGACCGCGCGGGACCATGCGGTCCTGGTGGAAGCGGTGAATTCCGGACGGCTGCAGGCGCTCATCGAGGAGGAGTAGTACCCGCACGCCGGTTCCACGACTGGGGGCCCATCGGCCCTCAGCGTTCGGCTTCCCGCGTCTTCAAGGCCTCGGTGATGACCGATACGTCGAGGATGTTGCGCACGTCCACCTCCTCGCTGATGACCTCCTCCTCGAGCAGGAAGGTCACCAGGTAGCCGAGGCGGCGATGGAACTCCGCGTCCTTGACCAGCGAATACCGGTAACGGGCATCCACCCAGAGGGACAGGTCGGGTGGCGGGGAGTTCTCGTGGATCGCCTCGGCCCACTCCTCCCGGATGCTCATCTCCCGCGCCAGCGCCTTGATGCCGACTTCGGGGCTCTTCTGCATGACCTTGCTGGCCATCAGTAGCGCACGCAGAAAGCGCACCGCCGCTTCACGGTTTTCCCGCAGCCATGCGCTGCGGGCCGCGTAGACCGATACCGAGGTGTAGATGCCCATGGCTCCTTCGGTGACGATGAGGCGGCCGTTCGCCTCATGCACCATCTTCTGCATCCAGGGCTCCCAGACCATGGCGGCGTCGATCCTGTTGCCGGCCAGCGCGCTCAACTGCTCCGCAGGAGGCATGTCGAGCAGTTCGACCTGGTCGCGGCGGATGCCCAGCTGACGCAGAGTCATCATCAGCCCGAAATGCGCCGTCGAGCCGCGGAAGAAGCCGATGCGCTTGCCGGCCAGGTCGGCGACCGTTTCGATGCCGCTGCCCCGCCGGGCGACCAGGCCTTCGCCGTAGGCATTCTCCGGATTGATGCCGACCACCACCCAGTCGACGCCCTGGGTCAGTCCGCTGATGAAAGGCACGCTGCCGATGGAAGCCACATCGATGCTCTGCTCCCGGGCAGCGGCAATCATCGGCGGCCCGGCGACGAATTTCACGAAGCTCGGCCTCAGCCCGGCCCGTTCGAATAGATGCAGGTCCCTGGCCACCAGCAGCAGCCAGTCGGTGTTCGACTGGTAACCGATGGTGATCGGCAGCGCGCCCCGCTCCACCTGCGGAGGACTGGCATCGGCCTCCCCCAGGCCGCTCAGGAGCAGCGCGAAGGACAACAGCAGTACGGCACCTTTGCGCATCATTCGCTTGCTCATGTCTGGCCGTCTCAGCGCGAGGTCGGAATCGTCAGGATGGGCGCGGCTTCGCTGCTCCTGGTCTCCACGAAGGTGAAGAGGAACATGATCGACGAGAATATCTGCTTGGAGGGGATATCCCGGTTGTCGATGTAGAACCAGTAGCCCTGGTACGGAACCGCCACGAAGGCGTCGGCCGGCTGCTGCGCAGAGCTGGCGATCCGGATCAGCGGCGGAATGGCGCCGTTGGGTCCGATGTCGCCCTCCGCGGTCGGCCGCACCCGCCGCTCCGCCACATGCGCCTCGGGCACCGAGATGAACGAGGCGATGTCGACGAGGATCTCGTAGATCGAGCGGGTCAGCAGGGCGATTTCCCGGTCGCTGCCGGCCACGGTCCCATAGCTGACCTGATACTCCCGCGCCTCGGGGTCCAGGCCGAGGATGGTCGCCACATTGCGCCGGGCGCTTTCCTCGGCGGCGGCGGTCCGCGGGCGGAAGATCATCTGCAGCTGCGCCTCGCCGTCCTGCTGCCGGACGCGCATGCCGATGTCGCCCGACGACTGCAGGCGCTCGAGGTTCGGCAGCAGGGCGTAGAATTCCGGGTTGGCCCGCCGCACGAACAGACGGCCGACGCGACGGTTGTCGACGCCGTTCACCGACTGGACCGAGGTGCGGAACACCTCCTCCACGGGGTTGCCGGCCTGGATGATGTTGAGGATCACCGAAGGCGGTATCGGCGTCATCAGCGAACGGGCGAAGCGTTCGCCGGTCATCGGCGCATAGGTGACGGTGGGGCTGTCGTTGAAGGTGGCCCCGGCCGACAGGCCCACGGAGCTGTTGATGACCGGAGCGCCGTCGGTCTGGTTGACGGCTGCGACGGCGCCGAGGCTGCGCGGGAACGAGTAGCCGGCGACGATCTGCCCGACGTCGAGGAACACCGGCGCATCGCCGTAGCGCAGCTTCACCAGGTTCAGCAGCATCTGGCTCTTCCACGAGTCGCCCACTGCGGCCGAGTAGTCCAGGCGGTCGCGCTCCACGGTGCCGGGGCCGATGCTCGTGCAGCCCGCCTGGGCCACGCAGAGCGCCGCCAGCCCCAGCGCCGCGACCGAGAGCCCTTTCATCGCCCCTCCTCGGCTAGCGCGCCAGCCAGAATAGCCCGACCACGTACAGCGCCGACACGCCGAGCTGCACCAGGGTGATCGGCACCCCGAAGCGCGAGAAGCGCACGAAGCTGATCTTCTCGCCCTGCGCCGCGCAGATGCCAACGGTGACGATGTTCGACGAGGCGCCGATCAGCGTGGCGTTGCCGCCGAGGGTGGCGCCGAACATCAGGGCGATGAACACCGGCAGGCTGGCCGCCGGCCAGTCGGTGAAGCCCACGCCCAGGGCGATCTCCGGCACCACCTCGGCGGCCACCAGGTAGCCCTTGGTCATCACCAGCGCTGCGGCCACCACCGGGATGTTGGCGAGCAGGCTGGACAGCAGGCCGATGCCCGCCAGCAGGGCCAGCGCCACCAGCGCGAACTCGGTGCCGAACCACGCGTGCAGCTTGAGCGCCAGGCCCTGCAGCAGCCCGGTCTGGGTGAACGCCTGGACCAGGCAGAAGATGGCGCCGAGGAACACCAGGGTCTTCCAGTCGATGTCGCGCAGCACCGTCTCGACCGGTTCGACATGCACCGCATAGACGATGAGCAGCGCCAGGCCGGCGGCGATGATCGCCACCGAGGGCGGCACGATGCGCACCGGCAGCTGCTCGCCGAACAGGAACAGCAGCACCATCAGGGCCAGCACGGCCAGGGCCAGCAGGGCGAACCACGGCCGCTGCAGCGGAACCACCGGCCCCGGCGGCGGCAGCTCGATCTGTGCCCGCCATACCTGCGGCATCAGCCACGGCAGCAGCGGGATGATCACCAGCACGGCCAGCAGGCCGGCAAGGCTGACCGTGCGCAGGTACTGGCCGAAGCTCATGCCGATCGAACTGCCGACCAGGAAGGTGGCCGGATCGCCCACCAGGGTAAGCATGCCGGCGGCGTTGCTGACGATGGCCGTCACCACCATGGGCCCGACGAAATCCACCTTGAGCGCGCGGGCCACGCCGATGATCACCGGGGCGAGCAGGATCACCGTGGTGGCGTTGGGCAGGAAGGCACAGACCGGGGCGACCAGCAGCACCAGCAGGATCAGGAAGCGCCTGCCGCTGCCGCCGGTGGCGCGCAGATAGAGGCCGCCGACCCGCTCGAAGATGCCGGTGCTGGCCAGCACGCGCGCCACCACCATGCCGCCGAACAGCAGGGAGATCGGCCCGCCCGCCATGCGCAATGCGGCATCCAGATCATCGTCGGTGAGGATGCCGCTGGCCAGCAGCACGCCCACGCCCAGCAGCGCGGCGACCGCCATGTCGATCACATCGAAGGCGATCGCCAGGATCACCGCCGAGAACACGCCAAGGGTCAGGTAGATCTGCAGGTCGGTCATGCGATCCTCGCTCAGTCGATCGGCGGGGCGTACAGCAGCCCGCCGTCGCGCCACAGGCGGTTGAGCCCCCGCTCGATGTGCAGCCCGCTGGCGGCGCCGAGATTGCGCTCGTACAGCTCGCCATAGTTGCCGACCGCCTTCAGCGCACGCAGCGCCCAGTCGTCGCGGGCGCCCAGCGCCTGCGCCAGCCGGCGGTCCTCGCCGCTCAGCAGGCGCCCGGTGGCCCCGCCCAGCTCGGCCACGCGCGCATCGACATTGGCCTGGGTCACGCCGTACTCCTCGGCCAGCACCAGCACGTGCAGCACCCAGCGCACCAGGCTGACCCACTGCAGATCCTCCCCCGCCACCACCGGCGCGAGCGGCTCCTTGGAGATGCGCTCCGGCAGGATCAAGAAGGCCTGCGGGCCACCCGGCGCGCCCAGGCGCATGGCGGCCAGTTGCGCCGAATCCGCGGTCAGCGCCTGGCAGCGGCCGGCCAGGAAGGCCTGCATCGCGGCGGGCAGCGAGTCGATCACCAGCGGCTGCCAGTTGAGGCCGTGGAGCCGGGCGTAGTCGGCCAGGTTGCCCTGGTGGGTGGTGCCCTTGACCACGCAGACGCTCGCCTGGGCGAGATCGGCCAGTCGATCGATGCCGCTGGAAGCGGGCACCATGAACGCCTGGCCGTCGTAGAACAGCACCGCCGGGAACTGCACCTGCAGGAAGGCCTCGCGGGTCAGCGTCCAGGTGGTGTTGCGCACCAGCAGGTCGATCTTGCGCGCCTGCAGGGCGGGGAAGCGGGTCGAGGCCCGCAGCGGTACGAAGGCCACCTTCTCGGCATCGCCCAGCAGCGCCGCGGCCACCGCGCGGCAGAAGTCGGCGTCGAGGCCGCGCCAGCGCCCGCCGGCGTCCGCCTCGGAAAAGCCGGGAATGCCTTCGCTCACCCCGCAGCGCAGCTCGCCGCGCGCCTTGATGCTGTCCATGACCTGCCCGGCGTGCGCCGGCGCGCCCAGCACGGCGGCCAACAGAAGGGGAAGGAAAGGCCAGCGCATGGCTTCACTCCTCGCTCACGGCCGACCCTCGGACGGCGACCAGCCGCCGCCCAGCGCCCGGTACAGGCTGACCGCCGCGCTCAGTTGCTGCTGGCGGGTCTGCGACTCCAGCAGCTCGGCCTGGAACAGGCTGCGCTCGGAGTCCAGCACCTCCAGGTAGCTGACCAGACCGCCGTCGTAGCGCGCCCGCGACAGGCGCGCCGCGGTGCGCGCCGCGGCGAGCTGCCGCTGGCGGGCGACGTGCTCGTCGCGCGCGGTGCGCAGGCCGGCAAGCGAGTCGTCGACGTCACGCAGGCCGTTGAGCACCGCCTGCTCGTAGCCCAGCCGCGCCTGCTCGGCGCGCTGACGCTGGGCTTGCTCGACGGCCTTGAGCTGCCCGGCGTTGAAGATCGGCGCGAACAGGCTGCCGAGCACGTTCCAGCTTTCGCTGTCGCCCTCGACCAGGTCGCTGAGGTCGCGGCTGGCATAGCCGAAGCTGGCGGTCAGCGACAGCGACGGCAGCCGCTGGGCACGAGCCACGCCGATGCGCGCGGTCTCGGCGGCCAGTATCTGCTCGGCGGCGAGGATGTCCGGCCGGCGCTCCAGCAGGTTCAGCGGCAGGCCAGCCGGCACCTCGACCGGCAGGCTCTGCTGCGCCAGTTGCGTACCGCGCTCGATGGCCCGCGGCCGCGAGCCGACCAGCACGCTCAGGGCGTTCTCGGTCTGGCGCACGGCGCGGTCGAAGGCGGCCACCGAGGCCTGGGCGTCGGCGGCCTCGATCTCGGCCTGGTTGACGTCCAGCTCCGGCACCGTGCCCTTCTCGAAACGCGCACGGATGATCGCCAGGGCGTCCTCGCGCGACTTCAGGGTGCGAGTGGAGATGCGCAGGCGGTCGTCGAGGTCGAGCAGCTGGAAGTAGGTGGTGGCCACCGCGGCGACCAGCGAGATGGTCACGCTGCGCGCGTTCTCCTCGCTGCTCAGCAGGTCGGCCCGCGCCGCCTCGGTGGCGCGGCGCAGCTTGCCCCACAGGTCGATCTCGAAGAAGGCGGCGCCGTTGAGGAAGTAGCTGCTCTCGGTCTCGGCCCCCGGCAGGATGTTGCGGCTCTGCGAGGAGCGCCCGGCGCCGGCCTCGGCATCGAGGACCGGGAACTGGTTAGCCCGCTCGATGCGCAGCAGCGCCGCCGCCTCCTCGATGCGCGCGACCGCCACGCCGAGGTCGCGGTTGTTGTCCAGAGCCTCGCGGATCAGCGCGTCGAGCCTGTCGTCGGCGAACACATCCCACCAGTCGAGGTTGGCGAACGAGGCATCGGTGGCGGCCGGCTCCTTCCAGGCGACCGGCATGTCGAGCGGCGGACGCTGGTAGTCGGGGCCGACCATGCAGCCGCCGACCAGCAGCAGCCCGGACAGCAGCACGGTCGCCGGCAGCGGCCGGCGGACGAATCCCTTCATGGCCTGGCCTCCTCGTTCACGTGCTCGGCCTGGGGCGGCTTCTTCTTCCTGCCGGTCAGGTACTTCTCGACCACCACGAACAGCCCCGGCACCAGCACCACGCCGACCACGGTGGCGGTGAGCATGCCGGCGAACGAGGTCATGCCCATGATCTTGCGCGCCTCGGCGCCGGCGCCGCTGGCGAGGATCAGCGGGATCACGCCGAGGATGAAGGCGAACGAGGTCATCAGGATCGGCCGGAAGCGCAGCCGCGCCGCCGCCAGCGCCGCCTCCACCGGCCCCTTGCCCTTCTCGATCTCGGTGCGGGCGAATTCGACGATCAGGATGGCGTTCTTCGCGGCGAGGCCGATCAGCATCACCAGGCCGATCTGGGCGAACACGTTGTTCTCGTAGCTGGCGCTGAAGTGGCGCGCCAGCCACAGGCCGAACATCGCGCCGCAGATGGCGATGGGCGTGCCGAACAGCACGCCGAACGGCAGCGACCAGCTCTCGTACTGGGCGGCGAGGATCAGGAACACGAACACCAGCGCCATGACGAACACCATGCTGCCGGAGCCCTCCGCCGCCTTCTCCTGGTACGACATGGCGTTCCAGGCGTAGGACATGTCGCTGGGCAGCACCTGCGCCGCCACTTCCTCCAGCGCCTTCAGCGCCTGCGCCGAGCTGTAGCCCGGCGCCGGGCGGCCGGTGACCTCGGCGGCGCGGAACATGTTGAAGCGGTAGGTGAACTCGGGGCCGTTGGTGGACTCGTCGGTAAGCAGGGTGTTCATCGGCACCATCGCGCCGGCGGCGTTGCGCACGTAGAACAGCGAGGCGTCGGCGAGATCCTTGCGGTAGTCGCTCTCCGCCTGCACATAGACCTTGTACAGCCGGCCGAAGCGGTTGAAGTCGTTGACGTAGGCGCCGCCGAGGAACGAGCCCAGGGTCTGGTTGACGTCCGCCGGGGTGACGCCGAGCTTCATGGTCTTCTGGATGTCCACGTCCATGTAGATCTGCGGCACCGTGGCCCGGTAGGTGGTGTACAGCCCGGCGATCTCCGGGCGCTTGCCGGCCGCCTCCATGAACGCCCGGGTCTGCTCGGCCAGGTAGTCCGGACTGTTGCCGACGCGATCCTGCAGCATGATCGAGAAGCCGGAACCGGTGCCGAGGCCGGGAATGGCCGGCGGGCCGAAGGCGATGGCGATGCCCTCGTTGACCGCCGCCAGCTTGCCGTTCAGACGGTGCGCCACGTTGGTGGCCTTGTCCTGGGCTGCCGGTCGTTCGTCCCAGTCCTTGAGCTGGACGAAGAAGAAGGCGTTGTTGGTCGACGAGGCGCCGGACAGGAAGCTGTAGCCGGTCACCGTGGTGTAGGACTCGATGGCCGGCTCGGCGGCGAGGATCGCCTCGACCTTGGCCGCGGCGGCGTGGGTGCGCTCCAGCGAGGCGGCGTCGGGCAGCTGCAGGTTGGCCATCAGGTAGGCCTGGTCCTCCTCGGGCACGAAGCCGCCGGGCACGCTGCGGAACAACGCCACCAGCAGCACCACCAGCACGCCGAGCACCGCCAGCGCACGCAGCGGGCGATGAGTGAAGCGGCTGGTCAGGCCGATGTACCTGTCGGTCGCCGCGTCGAGGACGCGGTTGAAGCCGGCGAAGAAGCGCCCCAGCCAGCCCTTGCTGCCATGGCCGTGCGGCTGCAGCAGAGTGCTGGACAGCGCCGGACTGAGCGACAGGGCGACGATCGCCGAGATGATGACCGAGATGGCGATGGTGATGGCGAACTGCTGGTAGAGCCGGCCGGTGATGCCCGACATGGCGGCCACCGGCACGAACACCGCGGTGAGCGACAGCGCCGTGGCGATCACCGGGCCGCTGACCTCCTTCATGGTCTGGATGGTCGCCTCGCGGCGCGGCATGCCGCGCTCCATCTTCTCCGACACGCCCTCCACCACCACGATGGCGTCGTCCACCACGATGCCGATGGCCAGCACCAGGCCGAGCAGCGAGAAGGTGTTGATCGAGAAGCCGAGCAGCGGGAACACCGCGAAGGTACCCACCAGCGCCACCGGCACCGCCAGGGTCGGGATCAGCGTGGCGCGGAAGTTCTGCAGGAAGATGAACACCACCAGGGTGACGATGACCGTGGCCTCGAACAGGGTGCGGACGATCTCCTCGATGCCCGCCGACACCGGCTTGGTGGTGTCCAGGGAGACCACGTACTCGACGTCCTGGGGGAAGCGCTCCTTCATCTGCTCCATCGCTGCGCGGATCTTCTCCGCCACCTCCAGACCGTTGGCGTCGGGAAGCTGGTAGACCGCCAGCACCGCCGCCGGCTTGGAGCCGAAGGCGCCGATCTGGTTGTAGGTCTCGGCGCCCAGCTCGATGCGCGCCACGTCGCGCAGCAACACCTGCGAGCCGTCCGGATTGGAGCGCACCACCACCTGACCGAACTGCTCGGGCGTCTCCAGGCGGCCACGGGTCTGTACCGCGTAGGCGAACTCGGTACCGGGCGCGGCCGGCGGGCCGCCGAGCTTGCCGGCCGGGGTCAGCACGTTCTGCTGCTGCACGGCGGTGACGATGTCCGGCACGGTGAGCCCCAGCCGGCTGAGCTGGTCCGGCTTGATCCAGATGCGCATGGCGTAGTCCGCGCCGCCGAAGATGGTGACCTGGCCGACGCCCTGGATGCGGGCGATCTCGTCGAGCACGTTGATCGACATGTAGTTGGTGAGGAAGTCGGCGTTGTAGCTGCCGCCCGGCGAGCGCAGGGTCACCAGCATCAGCGGGAAGGCCAGCGCCTTCTTGACCTTCACCCCGCGGCGCTTGACGTCCTCGGGCAACTGCGCCGAGCCCTCGGACACGCGGTTCTGCACCAGAACGTTGGAGATGTCGAGATCGGCACCTACCTCGAAGGCCACCGACAGGGTCATCTGTCCGTTGCTGGCGTTGGTCGACTTCATGTACAGCATGTTCTCGACGCCGTTGACCTTCTGCTCCAGCGGCGTGGCCACCGACTGCTCGACGTTCACCGCGTTGGCGCCGTCGTAGGTGGTCTCGACCTTGATCTCCGGCGGGGTGATGTCGGGGTACTGGGCGATGGGCAGGCTGCCCATCGCCACCAGGCCGACGATGACGATGATGATCGAGATCACCATCGCGAAGATGGGCCGGCGAACGAAGAACTCACCCATTCTTGCCACCCTCCGCCACCGGCGGCAGTTCGCTGGCATCGGCCGGGCGCGGCTTGACGGTCATGCCCGGACGCAGGCGCAGCAGCGACGCCACCGCGACCCGCTCGCCCGGCTGCAGGCCGGACTCGATCACCCAGTCGCTGCCCAGGCGCTGGCCCACCTGCACCTGGCGCACCTCCACCGTGTCGTCCGCCTTGATGACGAACACCCGGTGCACCGACTGCAGCTCGCTGACCGCGCGCTGCGGCAGCAGGATGGCGCCCTTGATCTCGTCGGCATCGAAGCGGATGCGCGCGAACATGCCGGGGCGCAGCAGTCCCTGGGGATTGGGGAACTCAGCTTCGATGGTCAGCGCGCCGGTGGTGGGGTCGATGTTGCGGTCGACCTTGGTCGGCACGCCGCGCTGCTCGTACAGGCTGCCGTCGGCGAGGATCAGCGACAGCGGCCGCTGGCCTGCGGTCGCGATGCTGCCATCGGCGGCCTTGCCCTGCTGCTGGTCGGCCAGCCGCCGCGCGGCGTTGAGGTAGCCGCGCTCGGTGATCGACACCCGCACGGCGATGGGGTCGGTGCGCGAGATGACGTTGAGCAGGCCGCCGTTGTTGCGCTGGCTGACGAAGTCGCCCACCTCGGCCTCGGACAGGCCGATCAGACCGCGCTCGGGCGCATGGATCTTCGTGTAGCCCAGCTCTAGCTGGGCCAGCTCGACCTGCGCCCTGGCCGCTTCCACGTAGCTCTTGGCCGCCTCGTAGTTGGCCACCGCGCCATCCAGATCCAGCTGGCTGACCGCGTTGATCTCGGCCAGCGGCCGGATGCGGTCGAGGTCCGCCTTGGTCTTCACCAGGCTGGTGCGCGCCTGCGCCAGCATCGCGTTGGCCTGGGCGACCTTGGCCTGGAATGGCTGCGGGTCGATGCTGTAGAGCAGCGCGCCCTTGTCGACGAAGGTGCCTTCCTTGAAGTGGATGCCGTCGAGGAAGCCGTCGACCCGTGCGCGGATGGTCACATCGGTGGAACCGACGGTTTCGCCGATCACGTCAAGGGGGATGTTCACGTCCCTGGCGGCGACGGTGACGACCGGAACCTCCATCACCGCCGCCGGCGGCGGCGCCTTGCTGTCGCAGCCGATCAGGAGCACCGGCAGAAGCGCGATGATCATCCTCGACAGCTGGCGTTGACTGATTTTTTCTGACATGGCGTCGTCCATCAACGGTCGTCACGGGGCGGCTCGATCACGCACGGCCACAGGGCGCTACTCGAACTTCTCGATATCGCGCACGATGCCGTCGATCACGCCCTTGAGCGTGCTCAGGGTCACCTGCTCCTCCTTGTTTTCCAGCTCCTTGCCGTAGCCCTTGCGCACCACCTGCAGCACCGGCTGGCCGGTGCCGGCGTCGATCAGCTCGGCTTCGACGAACAGCTCGGTGGTGCGGTCGCGCGCACCGGCCGCCGTCGTCGCGGCGGCGGTGACCAGGGCGATCGGGATCACCTCGTAGGGCTTGAGTCCTTCGGCCTTGGTATCCACGCCGGTGATGGCGGCGCGCAGCACCAGGGTCTGCCCGCGCGGCAGCGAGCCCTGCGGCGTGCTGGCCGGGTCGTGCACCTGGAAGCGCCTGCCGAAGGCAGTCTTGACCTGCTGGGCGGCATACGCCTGCAGGTCAGCCAGCGCCTTGGCGCCGATCTGTTCGGACGGGGTCGGCGCAGGATAGAAACCGATCGACTGCACGATCACGTGCCGGTAGTTGTCCAGCCTGACGCCCGGCGCCATCCAGCGCATGACCGGCTGCCCCGTGGCCGACGTGGCCGGCTGCAGCCGCGAGTAGTCCGACAGGAACCCGGAATACTGCTCCGGCTTGGTGACTTGCGACGCGCAGCCGCCGAGCAGCAGTGCCGAAAGCACCAGCCCGGTGAGAACGATAGTGGAGCGCTTCATGTGTTTCTCCTGTGCCTTGACGGGTCGGTCGACGAGCGCCCTTCATTCGCATCGGGGCGCCATCGGGATCACTGGAAACCACGGCTGCTAGGGCAATGCATAGACGCGCGAGAGGATCTTGAGCATCTCGCCGGGCGCGCCGAAGTAGCGGGTGTGCAACTGCTCGAGCTCGCCCGTGCGGTACATCTCGCTGAGCACGGTATCCACCAGCAGGCGGAAATCCTCGTCGCTGCGCGCCATGGCCATGGATACCGGGGCGATCTCGAAGATGCGGTCCAGCACCGTCATCCCCGCCGCGCCCTCGGCCTTGCTCAGGCCATGCTGCAGCAGCATGCGCTCGGCGAAGAACGCATCGACCTTGCCCGCGGCCACCATCTGCATGCCCTGCTCGTGGCTGCCGACCGTGACCAGGGTGGCGATCACCCCGAGCTTGCGCATCTTGTCGCGCACCCAGTCCTCGGTGACCCCGCCCTCGATGGTCGCGAAGGTGTGGTTGGCCAGCCCCTGGTTGATGGTGGCCCGCCAGGTCGGCCCGCTGTGCACCGCCTCGCCATTGAGCGCGTTGACCAGCGACGGCGGCGCGTCCTTGCGGACCAGGGCGGAGAGACCGGCGGTGTACACCGGCCGCGAGTAGCTCACCGACTTGCGCCGCTCCAGGGTTTCCGGCGTCGGGCTGCAGAGGATGTCGATCGTTCCCGAAGTGATGGCGGCGATGGCATGCTCGCCACTGACCGCCCGGTAGCGCACCTGCATGTCGCTCAGCCCCAGCCCGGTTTTCACGGCGTCGGCGACCTTCAGGCACAGGTCGATGGCATAGCCGCCGGGCTTGCCGCTCTCCTCGCTGCTGAACGGCGCGAGGTCGGGCAGATAGCCCAGGGTGAGCGCATTGCTGGCACGCACGCGCTCGAGCGTCTGGGCGCCCGCCAGCATCGGCAGCAGCGCGAGCAGGCCGGCGAGCAGCAGACTGACTGATTTGTGTGGCTTCATGTTCATGTCCTGGTCCCTACATTCGGAGGTCATGGCAATCCCGGAGATGGCGCTCAGGCCCTGGAGGCCATGGCAGCCGGACGCTCTTCGACGAAGTTCTTGGCGATGAAGCCGTAGAGCAGGTAACCGATCGCCAGCACGATGGTGGCGCCGAACACCGCATCCTTGCCGGAGGCGTAGATCGCGTAGTACGAGTACGCCATGGCGATCAGCAGCGCCGCCACGTTGCGGCTGTACACCGCGCCACTGACGTTGGACTTGTGCATGATCACCAAAAGGCCGGTGAGCGCGGTGACGTAGGGAATCAGGTTGGTCACCGCGGCCAGGCTGACCAGCTTGCCGAACTGCTCGCTGGCATTGGGCGAGATGGTCGACAGCGCCATCAGGGTCTGGATCACGCCGCAGACCAGCATGCCGATGATCGGCGCGTTGGCGGCGGTGACCCTGGAGAACAGCTTAGGGAACATGCCCTGGTCGGCGGTCATCTTGGCGGTCTGCGCCAGGGTGAACTGCCAGCCGAGCAGTGAGCCGATACAGGCCATCACCGCCAGCGCCATGATGATGTTGCCGACCATGGGGTTGAACATCTGCGCGTAGACGTAGGCGAACGGCGCCGAGGAGTTGGCCAGCTCGGCGTTGGGCACGATGCCCTGGATCACCGTGGTCGACAGCACGTAGACCACCGCGGCGCCGAGGGTGCCGAACAGGCAGGCCAGCGGCACGTTGCGCTTGGGGTCCTCCACCGCGTCGGAACTCTGCGCCGCCGACTCCATGCCGAGGAAGGCCCACAGGGTCAGCGGGATGCTCTGGGTGATGGCGTCGCTGACCGCGATGCCGTTGGGGTTCCAGGCGGCGGCGAACACCTCCGGCTTGAACCAGAACCAGCCGATCACGCTGAGGCCGGCCACCGGGATGATCACCCCCCACACCGTCACCGTGCCGATCTTGCCGGTGATGCTCGGCCCGCCGAAGTTGGCGAAGGTGGTGATCCACAGCAGGGCGATGGTGCCGATGCACAGCGGGATGGCGCCGCTGCCCAGCCAGGGGATGAACGAGGTCAGGTAGCCCACCGCGGAAATGCCGATCGCCACGTTGCCGATCGCCAGCGACAGGAAGTAGAGGAACGAGCAGAGGAAGAATTCCGACTTGCCGTGCGCCTCCTCGCTGTAGGCCGACATGCCGCCGGAGCGGTTGCAGTAGATGCCGCACTGGGCGAAGCAGTAGGCGATGGCCATGGAGCCGACCGCGGTGATGATCCACGATAGCAGCGACACGGCGCCCAGCTGCGCCATGTTCGCCGGCAGCATGATGATGCCCGAGCCCATCATGTTGACCGCTACCAGGGTGGTGAGGCCGAACAGGCCCATCTTCTTGCTTGAATCAGCCATACGAGACTCCTCGCGCGATGTGCGACGCCGGCCCTGCCCCCGGCGGCCTGCAGCACGCCGCCGGCCCGGGCCTATCGGTTACCGTTTGACGACGTAGATCATGTAGACCGGCTGCCCCTGGGCGTCGCGGTGGATCTCGACGCCGTGGTTGTCGTGCTCGAAACCGGGGAAATGCCCGTCGAACACCTCCATCGCCAGCAGGTAGTCGATGACGGCGCGCTTGTCGGCGCCGGCCTTCTCGCCCGGCATCATCAGCGGGATGCCCGGCGGATAGGGCACCAGCTGCACGGCGACGGTGCGGTCCTGCATGTCGCGCACCGGGATCTGCTCGACCTCGCCGCGCACCAGCCGGGCGTAGGTGTCGCGCGGCGAGGACACCGGGTCGGGCAGCAGGGTGAAGGCGGCATCCATGTTGTGCAGCATCCGGGTGGCCAGCATGTCCTGGTGCATTGCCTCGGCCAGGTCGCGCAGGCCCATGCCGGCGTAGCGTTCCGGGTAGCTGCCCGGCAGCTCGGGCAGCACCTGCTCCAGCGGCGAGTTGGCGTCGTAGTGGCGCTTGAACTCCATCAGCCCGGCGACCAGGGAACCCCACTTGCCGCGGGTCACGCCGACGCTGAACAGCAGCAGGAACGAGTATGGCTCGGTCTTCTCCACCACGATGCCGCGGCTGGACAGGAAGCGCGACACCAGCGGCGCCGGAATGCCGCTGCCCTGCATCTGCCCTTCCAGGCTCATGCCCGGGGTCAGCACGGTGACCTTGATCGGGTCGAGCATGCAGTAGTCGGCGCCGAGGTCGCCGAAGCCGTGCCAGCTGGCGCCGGGCCTGAGCACCCAGGCATCGCCCTGGTGCAGGCGCTGCGGGTCGATGTCGCCGAAAGGCACGCCATCCACCACATCGGGCTGCCAGACGCCGAACCACCAGTCCTGCGCATCGCGCATGCGCATGTCGTTGCCCAGGCGCACCATGGCCTGACGGAAGGCGATAGCCTCGCCGATCGACTCCTCGGTGAGATACTCGCCGGCATCGTCCATCATCTTCGCGGAAACGTCGGTGGAAGCGATGATGCTGTACTGCGGCGAGGTCGAGGTGTGCATCATGAACGCCTCGTTGAACAGCGCCGGCTTGACCGGCACCTTGCCCGAGCGGATGTGGATCATCGACGCCTGCGACAGCGCGGCGAGCAGCTTGTGGGTGGAGTGGGTCACGGTCACCGTGGCGTCGTCGGCGTGGCGCTCGCCGCGGTGCATGCCGTAACGTCCCTCGTACAGCGCGTTGAAGCGCGCGTAGGCGTACCAGGCCTCGTCGTAGTGGATGCGGTCGACGCTCCTGCTCAGCTCGCCGGTGGTGGTCCGCACGTTGTAGCAGAGGCCGTCGTAGGTGGAGTTGGTCAGCACCGCCAGCACCGGGCGGGCCTGCTTGTCGCGCGCCAGCGGGCTCTCGGAGATCTTCTTCGCCACCGCCTCGGGGGTCAGTTCGCCCTGCGGCACCGGGCCGATCAGGCCGCGCGCGTTGCGCCGCGGGCGCAGGTACAGCGGCACCGCGCCGGACTGGTTGAGCGCGTAGTTCAGCGACTTGTGGCAGTTGCGGTCGACCAGCACCAGGTCGCCGTCGGTGACCGCCGAGTGCAGGATGATCTGGTTGCTGGCCGAGCTGCCGCCGACCGAGAAGAAGGTGTAGTCGGCGCCGAACACCCGCGCGGCGTAGCGTTCGGCCGCGGCCACCGGCCCGGAGTGGTCGTTGAGCGAGCCCAGCTCGCCGACCGACACGCTGAGGTCGGAGCGCAGCATCTGCTCGCCGTAGAAGTCGAGGAAACTGCGCCCCACCGCGGTCTTCATGAAGGCGGTGCCGCCGGTATGGCCCGGGGTGTGCCAGGAGTATTCGTGGGTGTCGGCGAAGTTGACCAGCGCGCCGAAGAACGGCGGCAGGATGGTGTCCAGGTAGCGGTGCGCGGCGGCAGCGATGCGCCCGGCGAGGAACTCGGGACTGTCCTCCGGCTGCCAGATGAAACCGTCGATGTTCTCGACGAACTCCAGCGGCACCCGGCCGCGGTGCGCGTGAGCCATGCCGAGCATGATCGGCAGCTGCGCGGTGCGCTTGCGGATCAGGCGGATGATGCTCATCGCCCCGGCCAGATCCTGCTCGCACAGCCCCCAGCCGAGGATCACGCAGGAAAACCCGGGATCGGCGCGGAATGCCGTCTCCACGTCGTCGAGGGCGCCGACCAGCTGCACGCGCAGGCCGTAGCCCTCCAGCGCCAGGGCGACCGCCCGGGCGCTCTGGGCGACGTAGCTGTCCTCGTGCCCCTGGATCTGCGCGGCGACCAGCACGGGATAGCGCTGCGCCAGGGCCGGCGGCAACGGGGTGGGGGAAAGACTCATCGGGCGGCTCCTCTGGGACGCTTGGCCGCGGGGCGGATCGCGGCAGGAATGTCGTTTTCCGGAAGCGCGGCGCGAGCGCCGGAACAGCGGCAATCGGCAGACTGCAGCACCGGCAAGCGAGGCCTTGACGCTCCAGGTCGCCGGCTACCGCAGAGCGGCTCCCGGCGACCCGCTGCAGGTCGTCGGAAATCCACTCAAGCCAAGCATGGACAAGCATAGAAGAGACTCGGCCGCCAACAACCCGCCGCACGCATTGGCAGCAGCGCTGCCGCCGTCCTCGCCAGCTGCGGGCGGGCGCCGCCGTTCCGGCACGCCCCTTCCCTCCGGTCGCAGTGTCTATGCTGGGCTTACCGATACCGTGCCCCGCGAGGAATCCAGCGATGCTGCCCAGCTTCCCTTCCGACAAGGCCCTGTCGCGCGGCCTGCTCGATGTCCTGATCCGTGCCGGGCTGATCGCCGTGCTGGTGATGTTCTGCTTCCAGATCTTTCACCCCTTCCTCAACCTGATGCTCTGGTCGCTGATCATGGCGATCACCCTCTATCCGCTGCATCGCCGGCTCAAGGGCAGGCTGGGCAACAGCGACGGCCGCACCGCGACGCTGATCGTGGTGGTCGCCATCGCCATCCTCATGGTGCCGATCTACCTGCTGGGCTCCTCGCTGGCCGACTCGGTGGAGAATGCCCTGACCATGGTCAGGAGCGGCAACGTGCATATCCGCCCCCCCGCCGAGTCGGTCGCCGGCTGGCCGCTGGTGGGCAAGCCGCTGTATGCCTTCTGGCTGCAGGCTTCCACCGATCTGTCCGGCGTGGCGCAGAAGTTCACCCCGCAGATCAAGGAGCTGGTGCTCGCCCTGCTCGGCAAGCTCGCCGGCCTCGGCATGGGCCTGCTGGTGTTCATCGTCGCCCTGGTCATCGCGGGCATCTTCATGGCCTACAGCGAGAGCGGCAGCCGCAGCGCGGTGGAGATCGCCACACGGCTTTCCGGTCCGGAAAAGGGGCCGAAGATCACCGAACTGTGCACCGCCACCATCCGCGCGGTGGCCCAGGGCGTGGTCGGCATCGCCTTCATCCAGATGCTGCTGGTCGGCGTCGCCTTCGTGGTCAAGGGCATTCCCGGCGCCGGCCTGCTGGCCCTGGCGGTGCTGCTGCTCGGCATCATGCAGCTGCCGGCGACGCTGATCACCATCCCGGTGATCGCCTTCGTCTTCACCACCGAGGGCGCCAGCACCACGACCATCGTCTTCGCCATCTACGTGTTCATCGCCGGCCTGGCCGACAACGTGCTCAAGCCGCTGATGCTCGGCCGGGGCGTCGATGTGCCGATGCCGGTGGTGCTGATCGGCGCCCTGGGCGGCATGGTCACCAATGGCGTCATCGGCCTGTTCATCGGTCCGGTGGTCCTGGCGGTCGGCTACCAGCTGTTCTGGCAGTGGGTCAGGGACCAGCCCGGCACCGACAAGCAGTCCTGAGCCCATGGCCCGCGCTCGCTGGCTGCTGCTCGGCGCACTGGGGCTGGGCGGCTGCATGCGCGTGGGGCCGGACTTCCAGCCGCCCGGCGAGGCCTGGCTCGGGCAGTGGCGCAGCCCGGCCATCGAGCAGGCCAGCCAGCAGCGGCCGGAGGCCGACATCCGCGAGTGGTGGCGGGTGTTCGACGATCCGCTGCTCGACCGCCTGATCGCCGAGGCCGATGTCCACAACGCCGGCCTGCGGATCGCCGGCCTGCGGGTGATGGAGGCGCGCGCCCAGCTGGGCATCGCCCGGAGCGGCCGCTACCCGCAGCTGCAGCAGGCCAGCGCCGACAGCATCTACCTGGACCGCAACCAGTCCGGCGGCCGCAATCCGCAGGACAGCCGCTTCTGGCAGCACAGCCTGGGCCTGGACATCGGCTGGGAGCTGGACTTCTGGGGCCGCTTCAGCCGCGCCATCGAGTCGGCGGACGCCGCCTACTTCGCCGCCGAGGCCAACTACGAGGACGTGCTGGTGCTGCTGCGCGCCCAGGTCGCGGATACCTACTTCGCCCTGCGCACCACCGAGGCGCGCCTGCGCGTCGCCCGCCGCAACGCCGAGCAGCAGAAGCGCAGCTTCGAGATCACCGAGCGCCTGTTCGCCAGCGGCGAGAGCGACGAGCTGGACCTACAACAGGCCAAGACCCAGTACCTGGGCACCCTGAGCAGCATCCCCGAGTTCGAGGACCAGGTGGCGCGCACCCGCAACGCCCTGGCCGTGCTGCTCGGCCGCCCGCCCGGGCCGCTGCCGGAGCTGGCCGAACGGGAAGGCCTGATCCCGCTGCTCGACCGCGCCGTGCTGCAGGACGTGCCGGCCGAGCTGCTGCGCCGCCGCCCGGACATCCGCGCCGCCGAGCTCAACGTCGCCGCCCAGTCGGCGCTGATCGGCGTGGCCAGGAGCGATCTGTACCCCTCGCTGAGCCTGCTGGGCAGCATCGTCTGGTCGACCAGCTCGCTGGATGGCGCACCCGACACCCTCGATATGGTCGGCGGCCCCAGCCTACGCTGGAACATCCTCGACTACGGGCGCATCAGCAACAACGTGCGCGTGCAGGACGCCCGCCTGCAGCAGCTGATCGAGGTCTACCGCGACAGCGTGCGCCAGGCCGCACGCGAAGCCGACGATGCCGCCCGCGGCCTGAGCAAGGCGCTGGAGCGCGAACGCATCCTGCGCGAGGCGGCGGTCTCCGCCGAGCGCTCGCTGACCCTGGCCAGCGCCCAGTACCGCGAAGGCTACGCCGACTTCCAGCGCGTGCTGGATGCCCAGCGGGCCCTGCTGGTCCAGCAGGACGGCTACCTGGTCACCCGCAACAGCGCGGTGAGCAGCCTGATCGCCCTGTACAAGGCCCTCGGCGGCGGCTGGCACAGCGCCCGCCCGCGGATCGACGAGGCCAGCCGCATGCAGATGCAGCGCCGCACCGACTGGGGCGATCTGCTGGACGAACCGCCGCCACCCGACGAGGAGCGCGAAGATGAGTGACGAGACGCCGCCCGCCCCTGCGGCCCCGCCTGCCCCGCCGCCCGCCGACCCGGTCTCCCGCGGCGTCAAGGGCGTGCTCGGGGTGATCCTGCTCAGCCTGCTCTGGTACCTGCTGGCCGACCGCTTCACCCCCTACACGCAGCAGGCGCGGGTGCAGGCCTTCGTGGTGCCGGTGGCCGCCGAGGTGGCCGGCCGGGTGACCCGGGTGCGGGTGCGCGACAACCAGATGGTCGAGGCCGGCGAGGTGCTGTTCGAGGTGGACCCCGGGCAGTACCAGATCGCCGTCGAGCGGGCGCGCGCCGACCTCGAGTCGACCCGCCGGCAGATCGCCGCCAGCACCGCCGGCATCGACTCGGCGCTGGCCTCGCTGCGCGCCGCCGAGGCCAACCAGCTCAAGTCGCAGCAGGACCGGGACCGCCTCGAACGGCTGTACCGCGAGGATCCCGGCACCATCTCCCTGCGCCGCCTCGAGGTGTCGCGGGCCACCCACGTGCAGGCCATCAGCCAGGTCGCCGCCGCCCGCGCCGAGGTGCAGCGGGCGCGCGAGCAGCAGGGCGGCAGCGACGAGCAGAACGCCCTGCTGCGCAGCGCCGCCGCCGCCGTGGAGAAGGCCGAGCTGGATCTCGCCAATACCCGGGTACGCGCGCTCTCGGCCGGCATGATCACCGACCTGCGCACCGATGTCGGCCAGTTCGCCGTGGCGGGCAACCCGGTGATGACCCTGATCACCATCCAGGACGTGTGGATCAATGCGGAAATGACCGAGAACAACCTCGGCCGGATCGTGCCGGACACCCCCGTGGCCATAGTGCTGGACGTGCTGCCCGGCGAGGTGTTCGCCGGCAGGGTGCGCAGCGTTGGTTTCGGCGTCAGCGTCGGCCAGAGCACCGCGCCCGGCACCCTGCCCAAGGTGGAGAACAGCCGCGACTGGCTGCGTCCGGCGCAGCGCTTCCCGGTGATCGTCGAGTTCGCCCCCGGCGAGGCGGCCAGGCTGGCCGGCCTGCGCGGCATCCGCGTCGGCGGCCAGGCCGACGTGATGGCGTTCCCGACGGAAGGCAACCCGCTCAACCCGCTCGGCCGCCTGTTCCTCTACCTGATGAGCTGGCTGTCCTATGGCTACTGAGCGCGGGCCCCGCGCCCAGCGCGCGATGCGCCTGGCCAGCGGCAGCGCGCTGTGCCTGGCGGCGAGCTACGCCCTGGGGCTGCCGCTGCCGTTCGTTGCCCCGCTGTTCGCCCTGTTCCTGTTCGCCCGGCTCGACCGCCCGCTGTCGCCCAAGGCCGGGCTGGGCCTGACGCTGGTGGTGATCCTGACCACCGGCAGCGGCCTGCTGCTGATCCCCCTGCTGCGCCATGCCCCGTTCAGCGGCGTGCTGCTGGTCGGCCTGTGCCTGTTCCTGGCCTTCCGCCATGGCCTGGGCGGCGGCAACGCCCTGCTCACCACCTTCCTCACCGTCGGCCTGACCATGATCTCGGCCGCCGGCACCACCGACTTCGGCCTGGCGCTGCTGGTCATCGCCGCCCTGGCGCAGGGCCTGCTGCTCGCCGTGCTGGTGCTGCCCGTCGGCCACTGGCTGTTTCCCGAACCGGCCGGCGCCCGGCCGCCGCCGGCCGAGCCGCGCCTGCCCGCCGCGGAGGCCAACTGGGTGGCGCTGCGCGCCGCCCTGGTGGTGCTGCCGGCCTGGCTGCTGGCGCTGATCGACCCGGCCGGCTACATGGCGATCATCCTCAAGGCGGTCGGTCTCGGCCAGCAGAGCTGCAGCGCCACGGCGCGCGACGCCGCACGCGAGCTGATCGGCTCGACCCTGCTCGGCGGCCTCATGGCCGTGCTGTTCTGGTGGGCGCTCGGCCTGTTCGTGCACCTGTGGATGTTCTTCCTGTGGATGCTGCTGTTCGGCCTGCTGGTGGCGCGCCGGCTCTACGGCCTCGCGCCGACCCGGCTGAGCCCCGGCTTCTGGCTGAACGGCCTGGTGACCATGCTCATCCTGCTCGGCCTGTCGGTCGAGGACAGCGCCAACGGCAAGGACGTCTACGGCGCCTTCGCCCTGCGCATGGGCCTGTTCGTCGCCATCAGCCTGTATGCCTGGCTGATGGTCTACCTGCTCGACCGCTACCGCCAGGGCCGCCTGCGCCAGCCCGGCTGCTGAGGAGATCGCCATGCTGCTCAACCTGCTGGTCGGCATTCCCGCCATGCTGCTGTGCCTGCTCATGGAGGCCTACGTCGTGGTCATGTGCCTGCGCTACTACGTGAACTACTACAGCCGCACCGGCAAGACTGGCGCAGGCGACCAGACCCTGCTGTGGGACTGCCTGGTGCTGGGCCTGGTGATGCTGCTGATGATGCTCGGCTATTTCGTGCAGATCATCCTGTGGGCCGGCCTGTTCATGCTGCTTGGCGAGTTCGACGCGTTCGCCACGTCGATCTACTACTCGGGAGTGACCTTCGCCACCCTCGGCTATGGCGACATCGTCCTCTCCGAGCGCTGGCGCCTGCTCGGCGCCCTGGAAGCCGGCAACGGCGTGCTGATGCTGGGAATCTCCACCGGGGTGATGACCGCCGCGGTGCGGGAGGTGATCAAGCACAACATGGAGAGGCTCGGGCGCGGGTCGAACGGTTAAACTCTGCAGCCTGCCCAGACCGAGGAGGCTGCATGAAGCTCTATCTGTACGACCACTGTCCCTTCTGCGTGCGCGCCGAGATGGTCGCCCACTACAAGCAGGTGCCGGTCGAGCAGGTCTACCTGCTCAACGACGACGAGGCGAGCTGCTTCGCGCTGATCGGCGCCAAGCAGGTGCCGATCCTGCAGTTCGACGACGGCCGCGCCATGGGCGAGAGCCTGGACATCGCCCGCAGGCTGGACGAACTGGGCGATCCGGCGCGGCCGATCCGCCCGCACGGCGACTACCTGCCGATCCAGGAGCACATCAACGAGGTGCGCCTGGCCATCTGGTGCCTGCTGTTCCCCCGCGACATCGCCCTGGGCCTGCCGGAGTTCGCCACGGCGGCGGCGCGCGACTACTTCCAGGCCAAGAAGGAGCAGATCATCCAGCGCCCGTTCAGCCAGGCCCTGGCGGAAACCGCCGAGCACAAGGCCGCCGTCGAGGCGATGCTGGCCAGCCTGCCGGCGTTGCCGCTGCCCAGCGAGAACGGCGGCAGCCTGGGCTGGGACGACGTGCTGCTCTACCCCGGCCTGCGCAACCTGAGCATGGTCAGGGATCTCGCCTTCCCGCCGGCGGTGCGCGCCTACGTCGACGAGGTCGCCCGCCTCACCGAGACCGCCACCTACTTCGAGCGGGCGATCTGAGCGTGCACATCTTCCTCGCCCGCGCCAGACTGGCCGCCGCCATCCTGCTGCCGGCCTGGCTGCTGATCACCCTGCTGCTCAAGCTGTGGCGGCCGGTGATCGCCGGCCGCCCCGAGTGGCAGGTGGCGGCGATCATCGTGCCGCAGATGATCGCCGGCATGGTGTTCGTCATCATCCCCATCACCCAGGGCATCCTCGTCCGCCTCGCCGCCCGCCGGCAGGGCCTGAAGAACGACTGAGCTTCCCATGCACACTCTCGAACAACTGCGCCGCGGCGAACTGGCCGGCGCCCGCCGCCTCGACCTGTCCGCCGGGCTGACCGAGCTTCCCGACGAAATCCTCTCCCTCGCCGACAGCCTCGAGGTACTCAACCTCTCCGGCAACCGCCTGCGCCATCTGCCGGACTGGCTGCCGCGGCTGGGCAAGCTGCGCATCCTGTTCTGCTCGGACAACCCCTTCGAGCAGGTGCCGGAAGTGCTCGGCGACTGCGAAAAGCTGGAGATGGTCGGCTTCAAGGCCTGCCGGATCCGCGAGCTGCCGGTGGCGGCGCTGCCCGCCCGGCTGCGCTGGCTGATCCTCACCGACAACGCCCTGGAGCGCCTGCCGGCCGAGCTGGGCAACTGCCAGCGCCTGCAGAAGATGGCGCTGGCCGGCAACCGCCTGACCGCGCTGCCGGACAGCCTGGCCGACCTGCAGCGCCTCGAGCTGCTGCGCATCTCCGCCAACCGCCTCGACGCCCTGCCCGGCTGGCTGATGGAGCTGCCGCGCCTGGCCTGGCTGGCCTTCGCCGGCAATCCGTGCAGCGATACCCGCGAAGCGCAGGTGCTGGCCGAGCATCCGCTGCCGCCGATCGCCCGCACGAGCATCGCGCTGGGCGAGGTGCTCGGTCAGGGTGCATCGGGGATCATCCAGCGCGCCGAGTGGCGCCTCGACGGCGAGACGGCGCAGCCGATGGCCGCCAAGCTGTTCAAGGGCCACGTCACCAGCGACGGCCTGGCGCACAGCGAGATGGCCGCCTGCCTGGCCGCCGGCGCGCATCCCAACCTGATCGGCGTCGCCGGCCCGCTGGCCGAGCAGGCCGGCGCCGCGCCCGGGCTGCTGCTGGAGCTGATCGACCCGGCCTTCCGGCCGCTGGCCGGGCCGCCGTCGCTGGCCAGCTGCACCCGCGACTGCTACCCCAGCGAGCGCCGTTTCGACCTCGACGAGGCGCTGCGCATCGCCCGCGGCGCGGCCGCGGCGGTCGCCCACCTGCACGGGCGCGGCATCCTGCACGGCGACCTGTACGCCCACAACCTGCTGGTCGACCCGGCCGGCGCCTGCCTGCTCGGCGACTTCGGCGCCGCCTCGTTCTTCGATCCCGCCAGCGCTCAGGGCCGGGCCCTGCAGCGCATCGAGGCGCGCGCCTTCGGCCATCTGCTGGAGGAGCTGCTGCAGCGCTGCCCCGAGGAGCGGCAGCCCGAGCGCCGGCACGCGCTGGCCGGGCTGAGCGAGCGCTGCCTGAGCCCGTGGGTCGGCGAGCGGCCGGACTTCGCCGAGATCCTCGCCGCCCTGCAGGGGGAGCCGCCGGCTACCAGTGTCTGACCAGCAGCTGGATGCCGGCCAGCAGCATGCCGGCGCGGGCGATGCGGTAGAACCACAGGTGGTTGACCTTGTCCTGCAGCCACAGTCCGGCCCACACGCCCAGCGGCACGAAGGGCGCCAGGCTCAGGCTGATCAGCAGGTTGTCCCGGCTGAACTGGCCCAGCCAGGCGTAGGGCACCAGCTTGACCGCGTTGGTGAGCAGGAAGAAGACGTTGATGGTGGCCACGTAGCGCACCTTGTCCAGCTGCTGCGGCAGCAGGTGCATCATGATCGGCGGGCCGCCGGCGTGGGCGACGAAGCTGGTGAAGCCGGCCAGGGTGGACAGCAGGGTACCCTTGCCCTTCGGCGGCGGCAGGCCGGGGCGCGGCTGCGCCGGCCTGAGCAGGTTGGCCAGCACGAAGGCCACGGCGATGCCGCCGATCAGCAGGCCGATCACCCGCTCGTTGAGCAGCTCGAAGGTCAGCGAGCCGATCAGCACGCCGACCAGCGCCCCCGGCAGCATGATCCTCAGGTTGGCCATGTCCCACTTGCCATAGTAGGCGCGCAGGCCGACCAGGTCGGCGACGCAGAGGATCGGCAGCATCACCGCCGCCGCCTGGGTCGGCGCCAGGCCCAGCGCCAGCAGCGGCACGGCGATACCGCCGAGGGCGCCGCCGAAGCCGCCCTTGGACAGGCCGGTGAGTAGCACGGCGGGCAGGCCGAAGAGCAGGAAATCGGTCAGGGACATAGAGGCATCCATGGGCAGCGCAACGCGGGCCGCGCAGTTTAGCGCCCGGGCCGCGGGATGACAGAGGCGGCCGGACTATACTGGCCGAATACCGGACGCCGTCCCAGGGCAATCGCATGACTGGCATCCGGGCTGGCCAATCCGCTACAGGGGCGAATTCATTCGCCCAAATGCCCCGCCAAGGCGAATGAATTCGCCCCGGACCGGGAGCCCCACCCTCCGAGAGCAGAGGAGCCCGCCATGAACACGCTGTCCCAAGCCCACTGCGAAGCCTGCCGCGCCGATGCCCCGCAGGTTTCCGAGCGCGAACTGGCCGAACTGATCCACGAGATCCCCGACTGGAACATCGAGGTGCGCGACGGCGTCATGCAGCTGGAGAAGGTGTTCGCCTTCCCCGACTTCCAGCGCGCGCTGAACTTCACCAACGCGGTCGGCGCCCTCGCCGAGATGGAGGGCCACCACCCGGCGCTGCTCACCGAGTGGGGCAAGGTCACCGTGACCTGGTGGACCCACAAGATCGGCGGCCTGCACCGCAACGACTTCATCATGGCGGCGCGCACCGACCACGCTGCGCAGCACGCCGAAGGCCACCGCCAGTCGTAGCCGCCCGGCAGCCCGCCATGGACCAGGCAACCGAGCGGAACGGCAAGGCGCAGGCTCACTCGCCTGGCGGGGGGAGTTTCCGGGTTAGAATGCCCGCCCCGCCTTCCGAGACCCGCTCCTCCATGCCCGAGCCCCAGCGCCTGCGCCAGATCCTCGTCCTCGGCCTGCCGATCATCGGCGGCATGCTCAGCCAGAGCCTGATCAACCTGGTGGATGCGGCGATGGTCGGCCACCTGGGCGAAACGGCGCTGGCCGGGGTCGGCATCGGCAGCTACGCCAACTTCATGGTCATCGCCCTGGTCATGGGCCTCGGCTCCGGCGTGCAGGCGCTGGTGGCGCGCCGCCGCGGCGAAGGACGCCTGGCCGAAGTGGCCAGCCCGCTCAACGCCGGCCTGCTGCTCGCCCTGCTGGTCGGCCTGCCGCTGGGGCTGCTGTGCTGGTGGGCCGCGCCCTGGATCATCGACCTGCTGGCCGACGACCCGGCGGTGGCCGCCATCGGCCAGGACTACTTCCAGTGGCGGGTGCTGGCGGTCGCCGCGGTCGGCCTGAACTTCGCCTTCCGCGGCTTCTGGAACGGCAGCCACCGCTCGGGCATGTACATGCGCATCCTGCTCGGCATGCACCTGTTCAACGCCGCGCTCAGCTACTGCCTGATCCACGGCCGGCTCGGCCTGCCGGCCCTCGGCGCCGAGGGCTCCGGGCTGGGCACCTGCATCGCCCTGTGGCTCGGCTCGCTGGTCTACGCGGTGCAGACCTGGCGGGTGGCGCGCGGCGGCGGCTTCCTGCGCCAGCGCCCGCCGGCCGTGGAGCTGCGCGTGCTGCTGCGCCTGGCGCTTCCCAACTCGCTGCACCAGTTCCTGTTCGCCACCGGCATCACCATCCTGTTCTGGATCATCGCGCAGATCGGCACCGCCGAGCTGGCGGTGGCCCACGTGCTGATCAACCTGACCCTGCTGCTGATCCTGCCGGCCATCGGCCTGGGCATGGCGGCCACCACCCTGGTCAGCCACAGCCTCGGCGAGGGCGACGTGGAGGCGGCGCACCGCTGGGGCTGGGAGGTGGTGCGCATCGCCGCCTTCGGCCTGGCCCTGCTGGGCGTGCCGTTCTGGCTGTGCCCCGAGGCGATCCTCGGCCTGTTCGTCACCGATCCGGCGCTGATCGAGCTGGGCACCCTGCCGCTGCGCCTGACCGGGCTGGGCATGGTGCTGGACGCCGGCACCCTGGTGCTGACCCAGGCGCTGCTCGGCGCCGGCGCCAGCCGCACGGTGATGGCGATCAGCCTGGGCAACCAGTGGCTGGTGCTGCTGCCGCTGACCTACCTGCTCGGCCCCGTGCTCGGCTACGGCCTGCTGGCGATCTGGAGCCTGTACATCCTGCAGCGCGGCCTGGTGTCGGCGGTGTTCGGCCTGATGTGGCAGCGCCGCGCCTGGGCGCGCATCCAGCTGTAGGGCGACTTGCGCAGCCCGGGAATGCGCACGAAGCTTGCTGCAGACCCCGCGAGAGAGGTGGCCATGAACCAGCCCGAAAAGCCCACCGACAAGCAGCACGAGCGCCCGCTCGGCCTGCGCCAGATGCTGCAGAGCGTGCTGGCCGCCGCCTTCGGCGTGCAGAGCAATCGCAACCGTCAGCGCGACTTCAGCCGTGGCAAGCCCAGTCACTTCATCCTGCTCGGCCTGCTGTTCACCCTGCTGTTCGTGCTGCTGCTGTTCGGCGTGGTGCGCCTGGTGCTGAACCTCGCCGGGGCCGGCTAGCTAGCCGGCCCCGGTATCCCGGGTCACTGCTGGCTGACCCACATCAGCGCGGTGCTCACCGCGATCAGGATCAGGGCCAGTGCGGCCCGGGCGTCGGCCTTGCTGTCGGCGCGGTCGTGGCTGTCGTGCTCGTTCATCGTCGATTCCCCCCGTGGGTCTGCTCCTCCTGAGTCAAGACCACTGCCGGCCGGCGCTCAAGGCCGCTGCCGGCATTCTGCCAGCAGCCATTTCCCGCCGCCTCGCCGCGGCCATGCTAGGCTTTGCGACAGACATCAGCTCACGAACCTGGCGGCGTCACGACATGCACCTCTCCACCGAGTTCAGGATCGATCTGCGTCGCCTGATTCTGCTCCTGGCCGTGACGACCGCCCTGCTGACGCTGGCCAATACCTTCTATGCCAGCTATCAGGCGCAGCGCGTCCTGCTGATCCGCCAGACCCTGGAGGCCAACCGGGTCTACGCCAGCAAGCTCGCCGAGAGCACCGAAAGCCTGCTCGCGGCGGCACGCCAGCAGCTGGCCTACAGCGCCACCCACCTGGCGCCGCAGCTCGACCAGCCGCAGCAACTGGCCATGGAGGCCGAGCGCCTGCGGCTGCAGACCGACAGCTTCAACTCCACCTTCATCGTCCGCGACGACCGCACCCTGCTCGCCGTCTCCCCCCCGACCCTGCACGGCGTGGGCGCCAGCATCGACAGCGACGGCGCCCGCGAGGCCCTGGAAAAGCGCGAGCCGCTGGTGAGCCGGCCCTTCATGTCGGCCAGCGGCCGGCTGGTCATCGCCATCAGCCATCCGATCCACAGCAGCGACGGCCACTACCGCGGCTATGTCGGCGGCGCCATCTACCTGCGCGAGGAGAGCGTGCTCGGCGCCCTGCTCGGCGAGCACTTCTACCGAGACGGCTCCTACCTGTACGTGGTCGACCGCCACGGGCAGGTCCTCTATCACCGAGACTCGGAGCGGGTGGGCGAAACCATGCGCTCCGACCCGGCGCTGGAGGCGGTGATCCGCGGCGAGAGCGGCAGCCGTCGGGTGATCAGCCGCCACGGCGTCGACATGCTGGCCGGCTATGCGCCGGTGCCCAGCACCGGCTGGGGCATAGTCGCCCAGCGGCCGACCCAGGCCGCCCTGGCCGAGCTGAACGAGATGATGCTCGGCATCCTGGGCAACGCGATCCCCGTCTCGCTGCTCACCCTGCTGGGGCTGTGGTGGCTGTCGCGGCTGATCGCCCGGCCGCTCTGGCAACTGGCCAGCAACGCCCGTCACCTCGACTCGCAGGCGGCGGGCGAGCAGATCCGCCAGGTGCGCGCCTGGTACTACGAGGCAGGCCAGCTCAAACAGGCCCTGCTGGCGGGGCTGGCACAGTTCAGCCTGAAGATCGGCCAGCTCAACCTCGACTCGATCACCGACCCGCTGACCGGGCTGCTCAACCGCCGCGGCATGCAGCTCGCCCTCGAACAGTGGCAGCTCAGCGGCCATGCCTATGCGGTGATCGCCATCGACATCGACCACTTCAAGGAGGTCAACGACCGCTTCGGTCACGATGTCGGCGACCAGCTGCTGCGCCACCTCGCCCAGCTGATGCAGCAGATCGCCCGCCAGGCCGACGTGCTGTGCCGCTTCGGCGGCGAGGAATTCGTCATGCTGCTGCCCCGCACCACCCTGGTCGACGCCTGCGGCGTGGCCGAGCGGCTGCGCCAGTGCGTGGCCGACAGCCCGAGCCCGGACGGCACCACGGTGACCATTTCCCTCGGCGTCGCCCATTGCCCCGACAGCCGCAACGGCACCGAGACGGTGCTGAAGAAGGCCGACCAGGCGCTCTACGCGGCCAAGCACCAGGGGCGCAACCGGGTGGTCATCGCCGGCGCGGCCTGATCGGCTGCGGGTGCTACTGGGGGAAGGGGCGCCGATGTGATAAGGTCGCACGCTTTCCATGGATTGACTTCGCCGGCGCCGCAATGCCTTCCCTCCGATCCCTGCTGCGTCTCGATCTGCGCCGCCTGATCCTGCTGCTCACCCTTGCCACGGCACTGCTCACCCTCGCCAATACCTTCTATGCCAGCTACCTGGTGCAGCAGGACCTGCTGATCCAGGAAAGCCTGGAGTCCAACCGCGTCTATGCCGTCAAGCTGGCCGCAAGCACCGAGCACTTCCTCGCCGGCACCCGCCAGCAACTGGCCTACAGCGCCAGCCTGCTGCCCGGGCAGATGCAGGACGAGGAGCGCCTGAACCGGGAGGTCGACCGCCTGCGCCTGCAGACGGTCAGCTTCAACTCGGTATTCGTGGTGGATGCAAGCGGCAAGGTACTGGCTTCCTCGCCGCAGACCCTGCAGCAGGTGGGCAAGACCGTGCAGAGCCACGGCGCCCTGCAGGCACTGAGCGAGCGCCGGCCGCTGATCAGCGCCCCCTACATTTCCGCCCTGGGCAACCTGGTGGTGTTCATTTCCCAGCCGATCCACGACCGCCAGGGCAACTACCTCGGCTACGTCGGCGGCAGCATCTACCTGCAGCAGCACAACATCCTCAACACCCTGCTCGGCGAGCACCACTACAAGGACGGCTCCTACCTGTACGTGATCGACCGCGACCGCCGCCTGCTCTACCACCCGGAAGCCGCGCGGATCGGCGAGGTGGTGCACGGCAACCCGGTGATCGAGGACGTGATCCGCGGGCAGGACGGCAGCCGCCGGCTGATCAACTCGCGCGGCGTGGACATGCTGGCCGGCTACGCGCCCGTGCCCAGCACCGGCTGGGGCATAGTCTCCCAGCGCCCCACCGCCAGCGTCATGGCCAAGCTGCGGAGCCTGATGCTGGGGGTGCTGAGCAATGCCGTGCCCTTCTCGCTGCTCAGCCTGCTGGCCATCTGGGGGCTGGCGCGGATGGTCTCCCAGCCCCTGCGCCAGTTGGCCAACACCGCCCAGCATCTGGACTCGCCGACCGCCAGCGAGCAGATCCACCGGGTACGCTCCTGGTACTACGAGGCGGCCCAGCTCAAGCGTGCCCTGCTCGCCGGCCTGGCCCTGCTGCAGCAGAAGATCGGCCAGCTCAACCTCGACACCCTCACCGACCCGCTCAGCGGCCTGCTCAACCGCCGCGGCCTGCAGGTTGCCCTGGAGCAGTGGGTGCGCGGCGGGCAGCCCTTCGCCGTGCTGGCCCTCGACATCGACCACTTCAAGCTGATCAACGACAACCACGGCCATGAAGCCGGCGACCGGGCGATCCGCCATTTCGCCGGGCTGATGCGCGACTGCTCGCGCCGCGACGACGTCCTCTGCCGCTCGGGCGGCGAGGAGTTCGTCATGCTGCTGCCGGGCACCAGCCTGCACTCCGCCTGCCAGGTCGCCGAACGCCTGCGCCAGCGGACCGAATCCGCCACGGCGCCGAACGGCATCCGCTTCACCCTCTCCGTCGGCGTCGCCCATTGGCCGGACAGCGCACACGAGGTCGACGGCGTGCTGCAGCTGGCCGACCAGGCCCTGTACCGGGCCAAGCGCGAGGGACGCAACCGGGTGAACAGTGCCGCGGCAAGCTGCCAGCCGTGAGGCGATCGCGCGCAAGCCGCGGCTCGGGCTCGGCCTTATCTATTAAGGTTATGTACATATAGTTATTCTTCACTTTGTTGCATAAGCACGAGCTGCTATCGTGCCGCCACTCCATCGGAGTGCGCAGCCGTGTGCGCAGCAGAAACGCCTTGTCCAGCCCGCACGGCGCCGCCGACAGCCTGAGAGCAGAGAATTACATGTACGTATACGACGAATACGATCAGAGGATCATCGAGGAGCGCGTCGCGCAGTTCCGCGGCCAGACCGAGCGCTACCTGGCCGGCGAACTGGGCGAGGAGGAATTCCGCCCGCTGCGCCTGCAGAACGGCCTGTATGTGCAGCGCCACGCACCCATGCTGCGCGTCTGCGTGCCCTACGGCCTGCTCTCCGCGCCGCAGCTGCGCATGCTGGCCAAGCTGGCCCGCGACTACGACAAGGGCTACGCGCACATCAGCACCCGCCAGAACGTGCAGTACAACTGGCCGAAGCTGGAAGACGTGCCGGACATGCTCGCCGAACTGGCCAGCGTGCAGATGCACGCCATCCAGACCAGCGGCAACTGCATCCGCAACGTCACCACCGACCAGTTCGCCGGCGTCGCCGCCGACGAGGTGATCGACCCGCGTCCGTGGTGCGAGATCATCCGCCAGTGGGCCACCTTCCACCCGGAATTCGCCCACCTGCCGCGCAAGTTCAAGATCGCGGTGAACGGCTCGGCCGCCGACCGCGCCGCCATCGAGGTGCACGACATCGGCCTGGAGCCGGTGCACAACGAGGCCGGCGAGCTGGGCTTCCGCGTGCTGGTCGGCGGCGGCCTCGGCCGCACCCCGATCGTCGGCAGCTTCATCAACGAGTTCCTGCCCTGGCAGCACCTGCTGACCTACCTGGAAGCCATCCTGCGCGTGTACAACCGTTACGGTCGCCGTGACAACAAGTACAAGGCGCGCATCAAGATCCTGGTCAAGGCGCTGACCCCGGAAGTGTTCGCCGAGCGCGTCGCTGCCGAGTGGGCGCACCTCAAGGACGGCCCGGCCACCCTCACCCGGGAAGAGCTGGACCGCGTCGCCGCGCACTTCGTCGACCCGGCCTACCAGGCCCAGGCAGACCAGAGCGCCGCCCTCGCCGCGCTGGACGCAGAGCACCCGGGCTTCGCCCGCTGGCGCTCGCGCAACGTGGTCGCCCACAAGAAGCCGGGCTACTGCGCCGTCACCCTGTCGCTGAAGGTCACCGGCATCGCCCCCGGCGACGTCACCGACAAGCAGCTGGACGCCGTCGCCGACCTGGCCGAGCGCTACAGCTTCGGCGAGGCGCGCACCAGCCACGAGCAGAACATCATCCTCGCCGACGTCGAGCAGTCCAAGCTGTTCGCCCTGTGGAACGAGCTGCGCGAGCTGGGCCTGGCCACGCCGAACATCGGCCTCTTGACCGACATCATCTGCTGCCCCGGCGGCGACTTCTGCTCGCTGGCCAACGCCAAGTCGATCCCGATCGCCGAGGCCATCCAGCGCCGCTTCGACGACCTCGACTACCTGTTCGACCTCGGCGAGATCGACCTGAACATCTCCGGCTGCATGAACGCCTGCGGCCACCACCACATCGGCAACATCGGCATCCTCGGCGTCGACAAGAAGGGCGAGGAGTTCTACCAGGTGTCGATGGGCGGCGAAGCCGGGCGCAACGCCAGCCTCGGCCAGATCCTCGGCCCGTCCTTCGCCCAGGACGACATGGCAGACGTGATCGAGAAGATCATCAATGTCTACGTCGAGCAGCGCCATGAAGACGAGCGCTTCATCGAGACCTTCCGCCGTATCGGCATCGATCCCTTCAAGGAACGCGTCTATGCAAAGAATCATTAAGAACGGCGAGGTCATCGACGAGCGCTGGCACCTGCTGCCGGTCGACGCCACCCTCGACGGCATCTCCAACAGCGACGACCTGATCGTGCCGCTGGGCCTGTGGCTGGAATCCAGCCACGCCCTCAAGGTGCGCGACGGCGGCCTGGGCGTGTGGCTGCAGAGCCACGAGCAGATCGAGGACATCGTCGACGACCTGAAGCACTTCCAGGTCATCGCCCTCGACTTCCCGGCGTTCACCGACGGCCGCCACTTCTCCAGCGCCCGCCTGCTGCGCGAGCGCTACGGCTACAAGGGCGAGATCCGCGCCATCGGCGACGTGCTGCGCGACCAGCTGTTCTTCATGCACCGCTGCGGCTTCGACGCCTTCGCCGTGCGCCCGGACCGCGACCCGTACGACGCGCTCAAGGGCCTGTCGGACTTCTCGGTGACCTACCAGACCGGGGTCGACCAGCCGCTGCCGCTGTTCCGCCGCCGCTGAACCATCCGCCTCCCGGCCCCGGGCCGGAGAGACGCATGCCAACGAGGCCCGCATCCCAGGATGCGGGCCTCGTCGTTTGCGCCTGTGCCCCTCACCCGCGCCAGCCTCCGCATCCCGCACAGGCGGCAGCCCGCACCTGCCCAAAGGTTGCACCCTCATGCAACTGTGAAGCGCCGCTGCTATAATTGTGAAACGGATCACAATTTTTCGCGTGGGATTGGCGCACCTCGATGGGACTGGTTTCCGCAATGGCCAGGCAGGCCAGGTTCTGGCTGAACAAAGACCTGGGGTTTTTCGCACGGAAGAAGACGCTGCGCGAGATGATGGCCGAGCGCGGCCTGGACGAATTCGGGCGCAGGAAGACACAGGCCGCACCCGCGGAGCGGCCCGCGCCACCGGCAGCAGAGCCCGCTCCACAGACGGGAGCCACAGCGAGGTTCGTCGCCAGCTTCAGCTACGCCACCCTCGGTCAGCAGACCGTCGAGATCGAGGAACTCAACGCGCTGGAGTTCCGTGGCCGCAACCGGCAGGACGGCCGCCTGCATTCCTACGCCTGGGCGAAGATCAGGGGACTGGTGAAGATCGTCGACAGCGGCGAGATGCTCACGCCCCTCGAGGTGCTCGACCGCTTCCACTGAGCCGGCGAGCACCGCCGGCTCGAACCGGGACGTTCCCGCTTCAGTCGATGCGCACCAGGGTGCGCCCCACCATGCGCCCGGCGAGGATGCGGTAGACCGCGTCGGGCAGTTCCTCCAGGCCGATCTCGTGGCAGACCAGCTCGAGATTGTCGAGTCTCCAGGGGCCGGCCAGCTTTTCCCACATGGCCGCCTTGGTGGCCAGCGGCAGCTCCACCGAGTCGACGCCGAGCAGGTTGACCCCGCGCAGGATGAACGGCAGCACCGAGGCGCGGCTCATCGCCGCACTGGCGGTCAGCCCGCAGCAGGTCACGCTGGCGCCGTACTGCAGCGACTTGACCACGTTGAACAGGATGTCGCCGCCCACGGTGTCCACCGCACCGGCCCAGCGCATCTTCAGCAGCGGCTTGTCGGTGCCGTCGCGCAGCAGGGTGCGGTCGATGATCTGCTGGGCGCCCAGCCGGTGCAGGAACTCGGCCTGCTCCAGCTTGCCGGTGGACGCCGCCACGGTATAGCCCAGCCGGGTCAGCAGCAGCACCGCGACGCTGCCCACTCCGCCGCAGGCGCCGGTGACCAGCACCGGGCCGGCCGCGGCATCCAGGCCCATGCGCTGCAGCTTGTCGATGCACAGCCCGGCGGTCAGCCCGGCGGTGCCGAGCAGCATGGCCTCGCGCAGGGGCAGCCCTTCGGGACGGCGCAGCACCCAGGCGGCCGGCACGCGCACGTACTGGGCGAGCCCCCCGGCGTGGTTGGCGCCCAGGTCGTAACCGGTGACCAACACCTCTTCGCCCGGCTGGAATTCGCCGGTGGAGCATTCGACCACCTCGCCGGCGGCGTCGATGCCGGGGGTGTGCGGATACTCGCGGGTCACCGCGCGGTTGCCGCTGGCCGACAGCGCGTCCTTGTAGTTGAGCGAGGACCAGCGCACGCGGATCAGCACCTCGCCCGGCGGCAGGTCCTCGATGCGCCGCTCGACCACCGCCTGGTCGAACACCCCCGGGCTGCTTTCGGTCACCCAAAGGGCCTTGAAACTCGTCATCCTGTCCTCCTCATGTCGCCGGTCGATGCACCGGCGACCGGCTCACTGCCAGAAACGGGGTTGCGACAACCGGCTCCACCAGCGCAGCAGCACGCTGTCGAGCACGGCACCGGTGGCCAGGCCGACACGTTCCTGCAGGCTCTTCTTCTCGTGGTAGCGCAGCTGGTACAGGTCGGCGTGCCGGGCACGCTCGGCCAGGTATTCGTCGCTGGTCATCAGTTCGTCGACCAGTTGCTTGCCCAGCGCCGCCTGGCCGAGCCAGATCTCGCCGGTGGCGACCTCGTCGATGGCCAGTTGCGGGCGATAGCGGGCGACGAAGTTCTTGAACAGCTCGTGGGTGATGTCCAGGTCTTCCTGGAACTTCTCCCGGCCCTTGTCGGTGTTCTCGCCGAACACGGTCAGGGTGCGCTTGTACTCGCCGGCGGTGAGCACCTCGAAATCGATGGCATGCTTCTTCAGCAGGCGGTGGAAGTTGGGCAACTGGGCGACCACACCGATCGAGCCGAGGATGGCGAAGGGCGCGGCGAGGATCTTCTCGCCGATGCAGGCCATCATGTAGCCGCCGCTGGCGGCCACCTTGTCCACGCACACGGTCAGCGGCACGCCGGCCTGACGGATGCGCGCCAGCTGCGAGGAGGCCAGGCCGTAGCTGTGCACCATGCCGCCGCCGCTCTCCAGGCGCACCACCACCTCGTCCTGCGGGGTGGCCAGGCTGAGCAGCGCGGTGACCTCGTGACGCAGGTGCTCGCCGGCCGAGGCCTTGATGTCGCCATCGAAGTCCAGCACGTAGACCCGCGGCCGGTGGCTGGCGGCCTTCTTCTCGGCCTTTTCCGTCCTGGCTTCCTCCTTGCGCAGCGCCTTGAGCTGCTCCTTGTCCAGCACGCTGTCCTGCAGGCGCTCGCGCAGGGCCCTGTAGAAGTCGTTGAGCTTGTGCACGTCCAGATGTCCACCGGAGCGGCGGTCGCGGCTGCGCAGCACGGCGATGGCGACCAGGACGACGAGGATGGCCACCAGCACGGTCACTGTCCTGGCCAGGAAACCGGCATACTCGACAAGAAACTCCACGGGCTCTCCTTGATGGCTTGTGGCGGTCTGCAAAGCATACCGGCGCCGACCGGCGGCGGCCACCGCCAGCGTGACGGCACGACCGCGGCGACGTTTCAAACGTGCGTATGGTCGCGTTGACAGCCCGCCGGCGGCCCCCTACCCTCGCCTGCAAACGCTTCCTGCCGCCGGCACGACTCCCCGCCAAACACAAGGACCCCTTCATGAGCAGCGTCGCCAAAGTCATCGAAACCATGCAGGCCCGCTTCAATGCCAACGCCGCCGCCGGCCTCGACCTGGTGTTCCAGTTCAACATCGAGGATGCGGAGAACTACTACCTGAGCATCAAGGACGGCACCTGCAGCCTCACCGAGGGCAACGCAGAGTCGCCCAACGTCGCCCTGATCATGGACAGCGCCACCCTCAAGGGCGTGCTCAAGGGCGAGATCAGCGGCATGGAGGCGTTCATGACCGGCAAGCTGCGCACCGAGGGCGACATGATGCTGGCCCTCAAGCTGGGCGACCTGTTCCCGTCCTGATCGGGCAGGCAGACAGAAAAAAGCCGGAGCATGCTCCGGCTTTTGCGTTTCTGGCGCCGCGTTACAGCACCATCGCCGCCACCCAGCCGAAGGCCAGCAGCGGCAGGTTGTAGTGCAGGAAGGTCGGCACCACGCTGTCCCAGATGTGGTTGTGCTGGCCGTCGACGTTGAGGCCGGCGGTCGGGCCGAGGGTCGAGTCGGAGGCCGGCGAGCCGGCATCGCCGAGGGCACCGGCGGTGCCCACCAGACTGACGATGGCCAGCGGGCTGAAGCCCAGCTCGACGCCCAGCGGCACGAAGATCGCCGCGATGATCGGCACGGTGGAGAACGACGAGCCGATGCCCATGGTCACCAGCAGGCCGACCAGCAGCATCAGCAGCGCACCGAGCGCCTTGCTGTTGCCGATCGCCCCGGCGGAGGCGTCGACCAGCGACTTGACGTGGCCGGTCTCGCGCATCACCTCGGCGAAGCCGGCGGCGGCGATCATGATGAAGCCGATCATCGCCATCATCTTCATGCCCTCGGTGAACAGGCCGTCGGCCTCCTTCCAGCGCACCACGCCGGAGGCGGAGAACACCACGAAGCCGGCCAGCGCGCCGATGATCATCGAGTCCAGCCACAGCTGGATGGCGAAGGCCACCGCTACCGCCACCCCGGCCACGCCGAGGGTCAGCGGGCTGTAGCGGCGCTCGACCTGCTCGGCCTGCTCGATCAGCGCCAGGTCGTACCGGCGCGGCTTGCGGTAGCTGACGAACACCGCCACCAGCAGGCCGAAGAGCATGCCCAGCGCCGGGATCGCCATGGCCTCGGTGACGCTCACCCCGGCCACCTCGACGCCGCTCCTGGCCACGTTGGCCAGCAGGATGTCGTTGAGGAAGATGCTGCCGAAGCCCACCGGCAGGAACATGTACGGGGTGATCAGGCCGAAGGTCAGCACGCAGGCGATCAGCCGGCGATCCAGCTGCAGGCGGCTCAGCACGTAGAGCAGCGGCGGCACCAGCAGCGGGATGAAGGCGATGTGGATCGGCAGGATGTTCTGCGAGGACACCGCCACCGCCAGCAGCAGGCCGAGCACCAGCCACTTCACCGTGCCGCCGCCGTTGGCCTCCTGACGCCCGACCAGATGCAGCGCCCTGTCGGCCAGCGCGTGGGCCATGCCGGAACGGGCGATGGCCACCGCGAAGGCGCCGAGCAGCGCATAGGACAGCGCCACGGTGGCGCCGCCACCGAGGCCCTTGTTGAAGGCCGCCAGGGTGCCCTCGATGCCCAGACCGCCGACCAGGCCACCCGCCAGGGCGCCGAGGATCAGGGCGACCACCACATGCACCCGGCACAGGCTGAGCACCAGCATCAGGCCGACGGCGATGAGTACCGCATTCATGTCTTCACTCCAGATTTCGGGATCGCCCGCGGGCGAAAGGCGCGCACTCTGCCCAAACCCCGGCGACCTGTCAAAAGCGCACGCCCGACGGCCCGTTGTGGCGACGCGTTGTGGCGACGCGTTGCGCCAGCGCGGACGGCCGGCGGGCAAGTACCGATCGGCGTCCATGGTCCACACTGGAAAGCCGGATCATGGCCTCTCCTGCTTATGATTATTTATTCTATACATAGAACCAAAAATCGCAGTAGGCTGTATTCACGACATACCCCC
Source organism: Pseudomonas sp. OF001 (assembly GCF_904426495.1). Lineage (NCBI taxonomy): Bacteria > Pseudomonadati > Pseudomonadota > Gammaproteobacteria > Pseudomonadales > Pseudomonadaceae > Pseudomonas > Pseudomonas sp. OF001. Next base: position 101,989 of record NZ_CAJGBM010000009.1, read on the forward strand.
ATGGGTATACAAGGACTGACGGAGGATTGCCCCATGAATGCCCGCATCGAAGCCTTCTTCGACCCCGCCACCTTCACCTACAGCTACGTGGTGAGCGATCCCGAGAGCCGCCAGTGCGCACTGATCGACCCCGTGCTGGACTACGATCCCGCCGCCGGACGAACCTCGCACAAGAGCGCCGACCGCCTGATCGCCTACGTCCGCGAGCACGGCCTCAGCGTGCAGTGGATCCTCGAGACCCACGTGCACGCCGACCACCTGAGTGCCGGCCACTACCTCAAGGAACAGCTCGGCGGCAAGCTCGGCATCGGCGATCGCATCACGGTGATCCAGCAGACCTTCGGCAAGCTGTTCAACGCCGAGCCGGAGTTCGCCACCGACGGTCGCCAGTTCGACCACCAGTTCCGCGATGGCGAGCAATTCCAGGTCGGCAACGTCCAGGCCCGCGCCATCCACACCCCCGGCCACACCCCGGCCTGCATGACCTACCTGATCGGCGACGCCGCCTTCGTCGGCGACACCCTGTTCATGCCCGACTACGGCACCGCCCGCTGCGACTTCCCCGGCGGCGATGCCCGCGCCCTGTACCACTCGATCCACGCCAAGCTGTTCGCCCTGCCGGATGCGACCCGCGTGTTCATGTGCCACGACTACAAGGCGCCGGGCCGCGAGGAGTACCTGTACGAGACGACCATCGGCGCCGAACGTGCGCACAACGTGCATATCCACCAGGGCATCGGCGAGGAGCAGTTCGTCGCCATGCGCCAGGCCCGCGACGCCACCCTCGGCATGCCGACGCTGATCCTGCCCTCGGTGCAGATCAACATGCGCGCCGGCGAGCTGCCGCCCGCCGAGGCCAACGGCAGCCGCTACCTGAAGATTCCGCTCAACGTGCTGTGACGCCGCCCCCGCACTCCAACGCAGACTGGAGAACGACAAGATGCAACCGATCAAGCGCCTGACCCCGTTCATCGCCGTGGCTGGCCAGCTCGAACCTGCCGACATGGGCACCCTGGCCGCCAGCGGCTACCGCTGCGTGATCAACAACCGCCCGGACCACGAAGGCGAGGACCAGCCGGGCAGCGACGCCCTGCGCGTCGCCGCCGAAGCCTCGGGGCTCGAATATCACCATCTGCCGGTGATCTCCGGGAAGATCGGCGACGAGGACGTCGCCGCCTTCCGCGAGCTGCTCGACCGGGTCAGGGGCCCGGTCGTGGCCTTCTGCCGCACCGGCACCCGCTCCACCACCCTGTGGGCACTGGCCGAAGCCCACCATCTCGCCCCGGACGCCCTGCTGCAGACGGCCAGGGAGGCCGGCTACGACCTCGCCGCCCTGCAGCCGCGCCTCGAGCTGCGCTGGCAGACCCTGCCCAACCAGCCGGTTTCCCCCAGCCAGTTCGCCCACACACCGCGTTACGACGTGCTGGTGATCGGCGGCGGCGCTGCCGGCTGCGCGGTGACCGCCAGCCTGCTCAAGCGTGATGCGGGCCTGCGCATCGCCATCGTCGAGCCGCGCGAACAGCACTACTACCAGCCCGGCTGGACCCTGGTCGGCGCCGGGGTGTTCGACCGCGCCCGCACCGAGCGCGACATGGCCCGCTGCATCCCGCCCAGGGCGCAGTGGATACGCGCCGCCGCGGCGGCGTTCGAGCCGGAGCAGCAGCAGGTGGTGCTCGAGGATGGCAGCCGCCTGGGCTACCGCGCGCTGGTGGTCTGCCCGGGACTGACCCTCGACTGGAGCGCCATCGAGGGGGCGAAGGAGGCCCTGGGCAGGAACGGCGTGACCAGCAACTACGTGTTCGAGCTGGCGCCCTACACCTGGCAGCAGGTGCAGGCCCTGCGCGGCGGCCGCGCGCTGTTCACCCAGCCGCCGATGCCGATCAAGTGCGCCGGCGCGCCGCAGAAGGCCATGTACCTGTCCTGCGACCACTGGCTGAAACAGGGCGTACTGAAGGACATCCAGGTCGACTTCTGCTCGGCCGGCGCCGTGCTGTTCGGCGTCGCCGACTTCGTACCGCCACTGATGAAGTACGTCGAGCGCTACGGCGCCCACCTCAACTTCGGCGAGACGCTGGTCAAGGTCGACGGCGAAGCGCGCAAGGCCTGGTTCCGCAAGGCGGCCGCCGACGGCGGCAGCGAACTGGTCGAACGCGAGTTCGACTTCCTGCACATGGTGCCGCCGCAGCGCGCCCCCGAGTTCGTCCGCCAGAGTCCGCTGGCCAATGCCGAGGGCTGGGTCGAGGTCGACCACGAGAGCCTGCGCCACCCGCGCTACGGCAACATCTTCAGCCTCGGCGACGTGTGCGCCGCGCCCAACGCCAAGACCGCCGCCGCGGTGCGCAAGCAGGCGCCGGTGGTCGCCGAGAACGTCATCGCCGTGCTGGCCGGCCGCGGGCCGCGGGCCATCTACGACGGCTACGGCTCCTGCCCGCTGACGGTCGAGCGCGGCAAGGTGATCCTCGCCGAGTTCGGCTACGGCGGAAAGCTGCTGCCGACCTTCCCCCTCGACCCGCGGGTGCCGCGCCGCCTGGCCTGGGACCTGAAGACCAAGTGGATGCCGGGCATCTACTTCGACCTGATGCTCAAGGGCCACGAATGGCTGGCCGAACCCAGGCACCTGGACTTCGAGCCGCGCCCGGTGGAATCGCCGGCGGCCTGTGATTTCACCCAGGAGAAGAAGTGATGAAAGAGCGGCTCGCCCGCTTCCTGCCGTGCCTGCAGTGGGCACGGCAGTACGACCGCGACGCTGCCGGCAAGGATTTCCTGGCCGCGGCGATCGTCACCCTGATGCTGATCCCGCAGAGCCTGGCCTACGCCATGCTCGCCGGCCTGCCGCCGATCAACGGCCTGTACGCCAGCATCCTGCCGCTGATCGCCTACGCCCTGTTCGGCACCAGCCGTACCCTGGCGGTCGGCCCGGTGGCGGTGGTCTCGCTGATGACCGCCGCCGCCCTCGGCCCGCTGTTCGCCAGCGGCAGCGCCGAATACGCCGGTGCCGCCCTGCTGCTGGCCCTGCTCTCCGGCGCCCTGCTGCTGGCCATGGCGGTGCTGCGCCTGGGCTTTCTCGCCAACTTCCTCAGCCACCCGGTGATCTCCGGTTTCATCAGCGCCTCGGGCCTGCTCATCGCCCTCGGCCAGCTCAAGCACATCCTCGGCATCAGGGTCGCGGGGGAAACCGCGCCGGAGCTGCTGCACGGCCTGCTCACCGCCCTGCCCGCCACCCACCTGCCGACCCTGGCGATCGGCGGGGTCAGCGTGGTGTTCCTGTTCCTGGTGCGCAGCAGGCTCAGCGGCTGGCTGCAGGCGGCCGGCTTCACACCGCAGCTGGCCGGTCACTTGGCCAAGACCGGCCCGGTGGTCGCCCTGTTCGCCTCGGTGCTGGTGGTGAGCCTGTTCGACCTGGCCGATGCCGGCGTGCGGGTGGTCGGCGCCGTGCCCACCGGCCTGCCGAGCTTCAGCCTGCCGCCGCTGGACCTGGCGCTGGCCCGCCAGCTGCTGCCGGCGGCGCTGCTGATCAGCCTGGTCGGCTTCGTCGAGTCGGTGTCGGTGGCGCAGACCCTGGCCGCCAAGCGCCGCCAGCGCATCGAGCCCAACCAGGAACTGGTCGCCCTCGGCGCCTCCAACGTGGCCGCGGCGCTCAGCGGCGGCTTCCCGGTCACCGGGGGCTTCGCCCGCTCGGTGGTCAACTTCGATGCCGGGGCGCAGACCCCGCTGGCCGGCGCCCTGACCGCCGTCGGCATCGCCGTCACCGTGCTGTTCTTCACCCCGCTGTTCCACAACCTGCCGCAGGCGGTGCTGGCCGCCACCATCATCGTCGCCGTGCTCAGCCTGGTTGACCTCGGCGCCCTCAAGCGCACCTGGCGCTACTCGCGCCAGGATGCCGCCGCCATGGCCGCGACCATGCTCGGCGTGCTGCTGGTCGGCGTCGAGGCCGGCATCCTGATCGGCGTCGGCCTGTCGCTGCTGCTGTTCCTCTGGCGCACCAGCCAGCCGCACATCGCCGTGGTCGGCCAGCTGCCGGGCAGCGAGCACTTCCGCAACATCGAGCGCTTCGCCGTGGTGGAAAGCCCGAAGGTGCTGTCGGTGCGCGTCGACGAGAGCCTGTACTTCCCCAACGCCCGCTACCTCGAGGACCGCATCGCCGAACTGGTCACCCGCCGCCCGGAGGCCGAGCACCTGGTGCTGATGTGCCCCGGCGTCAACCTGATCGACGCCAGCGCCCTGGAAAGCCTCGAGGCGATCAGCGCGCGCCTGCATGCCGCCGGCATCCAGCTGCACCTCTCCGAGGTCAAGGGCCCGGTGATGGACCGCCTCAGCCAGACCGATTTCCTCGCGCACTTCGGCGGCCGGGTATTCATCAGCCAGTTCGAGGCCCTCGCCGAACTCGACCCGCAGACCACCCGACGCGCCATCGGCCAGCGCCGCAACGGACTGCCATTCGTTCACCCCCAACTGCAGGAAAGCGACAGTGAAAAACGCCCATGACCTGGTAGCCGAGGCCAAGGCCCGCATCGACGAAATCGACCTCGACACCGCCGAAGCGGCGATCCGCAACGCCGACGCGCTGCTCGACGTGCGCGAGGCCGACGAGTTCCACGCCGGGCACATTCCCGGCGCGGTGAACATCCCGCGCGGCCTGCTGGAGTTCCGGCTCAGCGCCAGCCCGGAACTGTCCGCCCGCGACCTGAATATCGTGCTGTACTGCAAGACGAGCGGCCGCGCCGCACTGGCCGCCTGCGCCCTGCAGGACATGGGCTACCTGAACGTGCAGTCGATCGCCGGCGGCTTCGACGCCTGGAGCGCGGCCGGCAAGGCGGTGGTGACGCCGAGCCTGCCGGTGTTCGACTGAACCGAGCGCACGGCATCCCATCCCGCAACCCGAGAGGCAATACATCATGCAAAAGAACGTTGGCGGTATCGACAAGATCGCCCGCATCGTGGTCGGCATCGCGCTGATCGTCTGGGCCATCGCCGGCGGCCCGGTCTGGGCGTGGATCGGCATCCTGCCGCTGGCCACCGGCCTGCTCAACTGGTGCCCGGCCTACAGCCTGCTCGGCATCAAGACCTGCCCGCTGAAGAAGTGAAGGCCCGCCCCCCGGCCGCGTGGCTGAAGGGCTCGCCGGCCGGCCCGGGACAGGCTCGGGGCTCGCTGCAGGGGGTGCACCGCGCGCGGATGAACTATGGTTGCTCTGCAACCCGCGGCTGGGCCGTCCCGACCTGGAGCGAGCCGCGGGCGGCGGGAACGCTGCCGCCCAGGCCTGCAACACCCGCCGACGAAGCCGACGACGATCCCTCGGGGGGGGCACGACATGAAGGAACTACTGGTGGAGCTGATCACCCTGATCAGCTCGGGCAGCATGGGAAACGACGACATCCAGCGGATCGCCGACGAGGCAGCCCAGGCCTATGCCGATCCGCCGGCCTTCCTCGCCGCCCATCCGGAGAGCGGTTACGAGGACGGCTGCCCGATCCCGCAGGGGGAATGGGTACTGCTCGGCAGTCTGCCGGATAGCGTGCTGTTCCAGGCCAAGCAGGCCGACGAGTTGCTCCAGCAGGTGATCGACTCGTTCGGCACGTCGTCGCCCTTCCCGTTCGAGGCTGGCGATCTGGCCGGGGAGGATCTGCTGACCGCCCTGCAGCGCATCCAGGTGGCGCTGAGCGACCTGTATCCGGAAACGGAAGGCTACGAACTGGTCGACTTCGGCGAACCGCTGGATGGCGGACTGCAGATGGTGCTGATCTACACCCGCGACCTGCCGCGGCTGCTGGAGCTGTCGATGGAAATCGGCATCTATGCGGCGCCGGCCTACGAGAGCCGGCTGACCGCGCTGGGCGACGGCGAGGACGGCTGAGCTGCAAACGGGAAACCCGCAACACCTGCGCGGGTTTCCCACCCATCCATCCAGCCAGTAGCGGACCCCACGGGGCCCGCCCCCTCAGTAGACGTAGTCGCTTTCGCTGCTCAGCTCGCGAAAAGCTCCATAGTGAACCTCGTCGCTGAACATCAGCTCCCCGCTCACCTCCGTGGGCAGCTCGTCGGCTGGACAGAATCCGTCGTTGCAGGCCGCATCCACGACCCAGCAGCCACGGATGAAGCTCACCTCGTAGCCATCGCGACGCAGCGCTCCCTCGGCCCGCTCCAGTGCCTCGCGCAGGGTGTTGGCAGCGGCATAGACATTGACATGGCAGCTGACGAAATCCCGTGCCTGGCCGCTGGCCGGCGACGGCCGTACTTCGGCCCCCACGCAGAACAGATGATTCTTCATTGCGGTTCTCCTCAATGACTTCGCTTGTCGACAGCCCCCGCAACGGGGTGGCAGGGAAGAACATCACTGCAAGCATGGCACACGGACGCCGCTCGGGCATCGGGTTGCCGCGCCAGCCGCCGCCACACAAAAAACGCCCGCCCCGGTCTGGCCGGAGCGGGCGTTCTGGAGTGCCTGGCGATCAGCCCTGGCGGATCAGGTGGTCGAAGGCGCTCAGCGAAGCCTTGGCGCCCTCCCCCACGGCGATGACGATCTGCTTGTACGGCACGGTGGTCACGTCGCCGGCGGCGAACACGCCGGGGATGTTGGTCTGGCCCTTGGCGTCGACGATGATCTCGCCGAAGCGGGTCAGCTCCACGGTGCCCT